>CAZUBS010000297.1:0-3326 GCA_964618595.1 uncultured Desulfohalobiaceae bacterium | reverse complement strand
AGGCCTGGTAGAACCGCGCGGTTTTGGCCAGCCCCAGGATGCGGATGGCTTCCAGCAGGCGCAGGGTGCCCAGGGCGTCGGAGTTGGCGGTGTACTCCGGCGTCTCGAAGGAAACCTGCACGTGGCTCTGGGCGGCCAGATTGTAGATCTCGTCCGGCTGGACCTCCTGGATGACCCGGATCAGGTTGGTGGCGTCGGTCAGGTCACCGTAGTGCATGAAGAAGCGCACGTCCTCTTCGTGGGGATCCTGGTAAAGGTGGTCCACCCGGGAGGAGTTGAAGGAGGAGGAGCGCCGCTTGATGCCGTGCACCACATACCCCTTCCCCAGCAGAAGCTCCGCCAGATACGCCCCGTCCTGACCGGTGATGCCGGTGATGAGTGCTGTTTTGGACATAATTCTTCTGTAGGTTGATGTTTCTTGTTAGGAAAGGGTGAGATGCAGGTCCACGAATTTTCACGAATCTGCACGAATAGACACGAATAAAGGCCCGGGAATTATCGGCTCCGCCGAAAAAACAGGTTTTATTCGTGAAAATTCATTTCTTCATTCGTGAAAATTCGTGGACCTGCCTTTCTGCCTTCATTCCTCCAAGCGCCCGAAATCATCCTCCAGGCGGACAATGTCGTCCTCGCCCAAATAGGAGCCGGACTGGACCTCGATGAGCTCCAGCGGAATCTTGCCCGGGTTTTCCAGGCGGTGCACCGCGCCCAGGGGAATGTAGACGGACTCGTCCTCCTTGACCACCAGGGTTTCCTGATCACGGGTGACCTTGGCCGTGCCCGAGACCACCACCCAGTGCTCGGCCCGGTGAAAGTGCTTCTGCAGGGAGAGCTTGGCCCCGGGCTTGACCGTGATGCGCTTGACCTGGAAGCGGTCCTGGGCGTCCACCCCCTCGAAGGAGCCCCAGGGGCGGTAGACGCGGCGGTGAAAGAGGTGCTCGCACCGGCCGCACGAGGTCAGCTGGCGCACCAGCTCCTTGACATCCTGCACCCTGTCCCGGGAGGCCACCAGGACCGCGTCCGGGGTTTCCACCACCACGTGGTTCGAAACACCGGCCACGGCCACCAGCCTGGAAGCTGCGTGGACATAGGAGTCCTTGACGTCGTGCACCAGGACGTCGCCGACGGTCACGTTGCCCGAGCCGTTCTTCTCCCCCACCTGCCACAGCGCCTCCCAGGAGCCGAGATCGTTCCAGCCCGCCTCCAGGGGCAGCACCGCCCCCTTGTCCGTCTTTTCCATGATGGCGTAGTCGATGGAGTCGCTGGGGGAGCGCTCGAACCACTTCCGGTCCAGGCGCAGGAAGTCGAGATCCAGCCTCCCCCGGGACAGGGCTTCCCCGCAGGCCGCGAGCATGTCCGGGGCAAGGGACTGGTACTCGTCGAGCAAGGTCTGGGCCCTGAACAGGAACATGCCGCTGTTCCAGAGATAGCGGCCCGATTCCAGGTAGGAGACGGCCGTGGCCCGGTCGGGCTTCTCCACGAAGCTGTCGATGCGCCGGGCCCGGCCTTCCACGAGCTCACCTGACCGGATGTAGCCGTAGCCGGTCTCGGGTGCCCGGGGCACGATGCCGAAGGTGACCAGGAGCCCCTCCCCGGCCAAAGGGGCGCCCTCTCGCACGCAGGAAAGGAATGCCGGAACGTCCTCTATGTAATGGTCGGCCGGCAGCACCAGGATGAGCGACTCCGGGTCCAGCTCGCACGCCTTGAGCGCGGCCGCGGCCACTGCCGGTGCGGTGTTGCGCACGGCAGGCTCCAGCAGGATTGCCGCGGGCTCCACCCCGGCCGTTCGGAGCTGCTCGGCCACCATGAAGCGGTGGTCCTCGTTGCACAGCACCAGGGGGGGGTGGGTCCCATCCAGCCCCTGCAGCCTGAGCACGGTCTCCTGCAGCATGGTGCGCTCTCCGGTCATGGGGATGAGCTGCTTGGGGTAGTGCTTGCGGGACAAGGGCCACAACCGCGTGCCGGAACCCCCGGCAAGAATCACTGGTATGATCATGGCGTTCCAAGTGGCTGAATGTTCATGGATTTCACCGTGTACCCTCAAAGTATGAGCCCTTGCAACCGCTTGGGTGTGAAAGCGCAACGCAAATACGTCCGCTTCACAGTCATCCCGGAATCGCCTGCCCCGGCGTAACTTATGCGAAGAGTGGACCCGGGATCCATGCCTTTTCACGGTCATCCGACAGAAGGCATGGATTCCGGCTCGAGGGCCGGAATGACGGGCAGCTGGACCGAGGCCGAGTGTGATTCTTCCCTTGAACTGTAGCCTGCACAGGGGTATAGGGGCTGTAGGCCGGGAAAGCAGACCGGGACACTCTTTTCAGGAGGGGGATGATGACTGCCTCACCCGATCGGCAACGCTTCGTAGCCGAACAGATTGCCGAGACCAAGCGCATCGTGCTGGCCATCCGCAACTCCCTGCCCCAGAACGGCCACACCAGCGTGCTGCTCACCAGCGCCCTGCCCGGGGAAGGCAAGAGCCTCATGGCCTCCAGCCTGGCCGCTGCAGCAGCCCAGGCCCTGGGGAAGGTCCTGGCCCTGGACATGAACTGGCACAGACCCACCCTGCACAATTGGTTCGACCTGACCCCCTGGTTCGGCCTCGATGAGCTTCGCGGGGCAGCGGACGCACCCGATCTCGCCAGGCCTTCGGGTGTCGAGAACCTGGACCTCCTGCCTGCGCCGCAAGCCATTCAGGACCTTGCCGGCATGAACGGGAACACCTTTGACCTGGCCCGGGACATACTGGACCAGTGCCAAAAGGAGTACGACCTGGTGGTGGTTGACGGCGCGCCTGTCTTTCCCACCAACCGCTGCATGATGGACCCGGTGGGGCTGGCCGGGTTGTGCGCGGGCGTGGCCCTGGTGGTCCGGGCCGACCAGACCCCCCGCCAGGACGTCAAGCGGGCGCAGAAGGTCCTGGAAACCGGTGGGGCCAGGACCATCGGAATCATCATGAACCATGGCCGGGCGCGGGGCCATCCGCGCGGGAGTGCCGGGGATCGCCCCGCCCGCGCGGCAGGGGCTGAACCCACCTCCACCCAAAGCTGAACCAGGGGAAGGCGTGCGTTTTTCCCGGCAAGGAATCAACCAGGCCGCAAACTCTCCACGATCCGGGGGCGAAACATGACCAGCATAGAGTACGTTTGGGGGAGATGCGTGCAGGGCGTGGCCCGGCGCAAGGTGTGGCTGCTGCTGGCCCTGGTGCCGGTGGCGACCTTTGTGCTGGCGGCCGCAGCCACTCCCGACCGCTTCCAGATCACCAGGGACCTCACGGTTGATCACCAGGCCCCGGTGTCCGTCCCGAGCCACCCCCTGAACACCTC
>CAZUBS010000296.1:0-3330 GCA_964618595.1 uncultured Desulfohalobiaceae bacterium | reverse complement strand
CCCGGCCCGCTGCATCCGGCGGCAGCTTTCCGGACGCAGCACAGCGCCGCCGCCGGTGGACACCACCTGCCCGGTGCGGGAACAGACCGTTTCGAGCACCTGCTCCTCCACGTCCCGAAAGGCCTCCCAGTCATGCGCCGCCACATAGTCGGAGATGCTCATCCCGACCCTGTCCACGACCAGCTGGTCGGTGTCCACGAACCGCCCCCCAAGGGCCCTGGCCACCTCCGTGGCGACCGTTGTCTTTCCACAGCACCTCGGACCGATGAAAACCAGGTTGGACGAGTCCATGTCAAACCTGGCCGGCTCGGACCTGGACTGCCTGTACGTCCCTGTCCGATCCGCCTCCTCAACTTGCTGCTTCTTCTTGATGAATCGAGCGTTCATGAGCTTCCTTTGATCTCCTGCTTGCAAAGTAAAAGACAACAGCTTTGAAATCTCCCCGAAACTCGCGAATTGTTTCAACCGGTGCCGCCTTGTGTTGCGTGGGTCTTTTCCCCGCAACTACCCATCTACCAGGCCTTTCATTCGTGCAGATTCGTGGACAAAAATCTTCCCTTCTTTCAGATTTCCTCTTCCTCCGATCTTCGATCTTCGAGCTTCGATCTTTCCACCTGCTGCTCCAGGACAGCCATCTTCTGTGCCAGGATCCGGATCTGCACCTTCTGCCGGGAGCGTTCCAGGTCGTTGATCAGGACCTTGACGAAAATCAGGCAGAAGCCCACCACCAGGCCGAGGATAGGGGGATAACTCACCCCGAACAGCCGCCCGACCCAGTCGACAGCGTAAGGGTACAACCCCACCAGGGCCACGGCCGTGCCGACCACGAACCACCAGAAGGCGTAGCGCACGTGCAGCCTGTCCTTCCGGATCAGCCAGATGATGCCCAGCCAGATACCCAGCCCCAGGCTGGCGGTGAGGTAGTGGAAATGGATGGTCATGGGAGAAACCTTCTGCAATGAGTTGCTAAACCGAGTCTCTTCAATCGTTGTCGTGGTCGTAATCGTAATCGGAAAAAAATTGCTTTGCTGTCATCCCTGCCGATTACGATTACGACAACCGCTCCGCTATCGCTCCGCTGACAACGAGAAAAAAAGAAGACCAGCCGAACACAAAAGACCTACGAGCCGTCATTACTTCTGACCTTATTGATCCTCCGTTTCGCCACGCACACGACAGACGAGTGAACCATGTACTGCAGTACATGCCACCAGGTGCGGAAGATGCGCGACTTGTCGTTGAGCCTGCACTGCATCTGGAGAGGGACCTCGGCAATGCGGATGTCGCGGCTTTCAAGCAGCAGCAGGATGCCCATGTCCTGGTACTCGCAGAGAGCGGCCCCGGGAGAGAGTAAAAGTTCCACGGCGCGGCGGTTGTAGACCCGAAACCCCGAGGTAAGGTCCTCGTAGCGCAGGCCGGTCATGCGCTTGAAAATCCACCAGGCTGCCCGGCGCAGCCCGCTGGCACGCTCCGGACAAGCGCCGATAACCACGTCCGCGCATCCCTCCAGGGCGGCCTGCAAAAGACTTGGAATCGAGGTCGGGTCGTGCTGTCCGTCCGCGTCCAGGGTTACCACGTGGGTGCAGCCCTGCTGAAGGGCATGACGCATCCCGGTCTGGGTGGCGCCCCAGGCGCCCAGCTGAATGGCCGGGGAGAGGACGACCGCCCCGGCCTCCCGGGCCAGCCGTGCCGTGGCATCAACGCTGCTGTCGTTCACCACGATGACTGGAATGCCACACCGGGCAGCGACCCCCCGGACCACCTCCGCCACTGTGGCCTCTTCGTTGTGGGCCGGGATCACAGCCATGACCGAGGACCCTGACAGAACGGGCCCTGACGCGGAAGCATCAGAAACCGGCATACAGCCCGTCGATTCGTTGCGCCACCGCATCCATGGCAAAGTTCTCACGGAAACGCTTTTGTCCTGCCCGGCCCATTTCTATTGCCTTTTCAGGATTCCCGACCAGTTCGCTGAGCGCCCCGGCCAGGGCGACGGGATCCTCCGGGGGGACATGCAGCCCGGTCAACTCATGCACGTTGACAAAGCTCATTCCCGATCCCGCGACCGTGGTCGTGACCAGGGGTTTGCCGCAGGCCATGGCCTCCAGCAGCACCATGCCAAAGGCCTCGGTGCGTTCGATGGACGGCAGGCACAGGACATCACAGGCCGCGTAGTGCTGCCACAAGTCCTCTTCCGGCAGCATCCCGGGAAGGTCGACCCTGTCACCCAGCCCCAGATCCGAGACCAGCTGCAGACAGTGACCACGCAACGGCCCTTCTCCGATAATGCACAGGCCGGCCTCCGGCACTTGGCCAATGGCTCGGATCAGGCGGTCAAACCCCTTGTAGTAGCTGAACCTCCCCACGGCAAGAACCAAGGGCCTGTTGCCCCGCACCCGGGCCACGGCAGCCGGGTCCGCAGGCTGGACACGACCTGGGTCGAGGCCCAGAGGGATGACCGAGCATTTCTCAGAGACGTTCTGTAGTGGCCGGCTCGTTTCCAGATACTGACCAGAGGTTGCAATGACCCGGTCGGCCCGGGCAAGGGGCAGATGCTCGAGCCGCGCACACAGTGGATAGAGAGCTTTGAGGCTCAGCTGCCTGTCCGTGACCACGTCGGCATGCCAGTGGACCACGAGCCGGGATTTGTTCCGCCTACAAAAAGGCACACCAAAGGCCGGGACATTGGGCATGTGCACGTGCAGGATGTCTGGCCGGAAGTCGGCACAGGCACGCTTCAACTGGTGAAAAAAGGACGGGCTGACCGGGGCGAAGGCAATGTTGCCAAGTGTCCTGGCCCTGACCACCTCCCCTCCGCTCCCCGTCTCCACTGAAGTGGCCCGTCCCGACCGGGCATGGTGCGCCACAACCCGGACCGCATGCCCCAGCCGCACCTGCTCCTCGGCCAACCCCTGGAGAAAGGTCTCAATCCCTCCGGTTTCCGGAGGGTAGTACTTGGTAATATGGAGGATGTTCATCAGTAAAAACGTTGGAATAGAATAGGCGCGACGCAGCCAGCAGGGAATTATCAGCGGCCTGACAAAACCCATTCCCCGCATCATTGCAGGATTACCCTCATCTCATCCAGAAACCTCTCCCGGCTGAACAGAACGGACCGGGGCTCGCCCTCCCCCCGCCTCCCTGTCGCCCGTTGTGGCGTCAGCCCACGCCCGGCCGCCACACTGTCCTCGGGTTGGATGTCCGGCCTGAGCAAAATACCGGTCTCACCCGGGACAATCGTCTCCAAGAGCCCCCCCTCGGCCACCCCGATGACCGGCTTGCCCGCGGCCATGGACTCCACCGGGCTCATGCCGAAGTCCTCGTCCTTGG
>CAZUBS010000295.1:0-3331 GCA_964618595.1 uncultured Desulfohalobiaceae bacterium | reverse complement strand
CCGCCCAGGGCAGTGAAGGCGGGCTGGTGCGGGGCGTCGGTGGGGAATATGGCCGCGTCGGTGGCGCCCCCGCGGATGTCGAGCAGGGCCACCCGGATCCCCCGCACCTCCGGGGGGAGCACCGGCTTAGCCGAGGCCAGGGACTCGAGTACGATGTCCGGGACATCCAGGCCGGAACGGTGGCAGGAGCGGAGGATGTTCTGCGCGCTGGTCACCGCTCCGGTCACGATGTGCACCTTGACCTCCAGGCGGACCCCGGCCATTCCCAGGGGGTCGGCAATGCCGCTCTGGTCGTCCACGATGTACTCCTGGGGCAGGATGTGGATGACCTCCCGGTCCAGGGGAATGGCCACGGCCTTGGCCGCATCAATGGCCCGTTCGATGTCCTTGTGGCTGACCTCCCCGCCCTTGACCGCAATCACCCCGTGGCTGTTGAAGCCCTTGATGTGGCTGCCGGCGATGCCCACGTAGACCGTCCTGATCTCGCACCCGGCCATCAGCTCGGCCTCTTCCAGGGCCTTCTTGATGGAGGTCACGGTCTGCTCGATGTTGACCACCACCCCCTTGCGCAGCCCTGTGGAGGGGCTGGTGCCTATCCCGACAACGTCCACGCCGTCCGCGGTGCGTTCGCCCACCACGGCACATATCTTGGTGGTCCCGATGTCCAGACCGACGACGAGGTCTGACTTGGCCATAGCGTCTCCTGTGGTTTTCCTTGTGCTTGCGCAAAAGCCGCTTTCGCGGCTGAAAAATCAGTCCGGCCCGCTCCTCCGGGCTGCCCTTCCCCCGCCCACCTGCCCCAGGCCTTGTCGCCGAGCATCCTGACCGTGCGCACCCTGCCGAGCTCACCCCGTTTTTCCAAATCGTCCCACAGCGCACCGAGGTGGCCCAGGCTCTCGTCGAGCGTCGAGGCTCCGATGCGAAGGCTCACGTCGCGCCCCCCAAGGTACACCTCCACCACCTCCTCGGACACGAACCGGACCCAGTCCACCTCGGCCAGGCTGAAGGGAAGGCGTTTCTGCTCCAGCGTTTCTCTGAGGGAAGACAGGACCCCCTGCTTGAAGTCGGTGGGCCGGCCCAGCATGAGCAGGGGCAGCGACACGAACCGTTTCAGCTCCACCGGGGCTATGGGTTTTCCATCCACCCCGGCATAGAGCAACTGCGCTCCGCTCCTGACCCAGAAGGCTGGCTCCCGCTCCGTGACCTGAATCACCAGGCGGTTGGGAAGGATCCGCTGTACAACGACCCCCTGGATCCAGGGGTTGGTCTGCAGCCCCTGCTCGATCTTGCGCATGTTCAGATTGAGGCAGTTCTGTCCCAAGCCTACCCCTGCCAGAGCGGCGATCTCGTCGTGGTCCAGCTGGTAGTTGCCGGTGACCTCGATGCTCCGTAAGGCGAAGAAGGGGCTCACGGTCATCCACCGGTGCGCCACCAGCAGGGCCAAGCTCAGGCCGAGCACGGCCAGCAGGACCAGGGCCAGTCTGAGCACCAGGCCAACCGACCTGACCAGGCACAGGGCCAGCCTGAGGAGGCCGCCCTTCTCCCCGCGGTAGCGGTTGCAGCGCCCGACAGGCACTTGCGTGGTGCGGCAGGCCGCCATCACATTCATTGCACCACCTTCACCTCGAGCTGCAGGTCCAGACCCTGGTCCTCTCTGACCCGTTCCCTGGCCATCTGGACCAGCTCCAGAGCCTCGGAGCCGGTGCCCCGCCCGAGATTGACCAGGAAGTTGCAGTGCATGTCCGACAGGGCCATGTCCCCGATACGCTTTCCCCTCAGCCCGCAGTCGGCCAGAATCCTCCAGGCCGCCAGATCGGGCGCAGGGTTCTTGAACAGGCAGCCGCATGTCCTGGCCAGCACCGGCTGGGTGCTCTTCTTGCGCAGGTAGGTGTCCCGCATCACCTGCCCGATCAAGGCCCGGTCTGAACGGGCCAGCCGCATCTCCACGGCCGTGGCCATCCACCACGGCCCTGTCTCCCCCGGGACGGTGAAGCTGCGGTACCCTGCCCGCCACTGCCCCGGTTCGATCCAGCGCAACCCGTGTTCCGGGCTGAACAGCTGGACCCGTTCCACCACGTCGGACATGGACTTTCCGTAAGAACCGGCATTCATGGCCAGGGCCCCGCCCACCGAGCCTGGGATTCCCACCATCTGCTCCATCCCGCTGAGGCCGTTTCGCTGCGCCCAACCCAGCAGCCAGGGCAGGGGATCCCCCCCCCAGACACGAATGGTCACCTGGGCAGGGGTCTCCCTGAGCAGTGTGACCCTGCGCTGGGGCTCCAGCTGCAGAAGCACCAGGGGCAATGCACCTTCCAGGGCCAGAATGTTGCTGCCCAGGCCCAGCACAAAGGGCCTTCCCCCGGCCGTGGCCAGGACCCCCTCCAGCTTCTCGAGGTCCTTCAGGTCCTCGACACCGGCCTCGAGCAAAGCCGTTCCTCCGCTGCCCAGGGTGGTCCTGAGCCTGAGCTCCGGCTCCGGCCTGATGTTCATCCCACCTCTCCGGACAGTCGTTGCAACAACCACTCCCCGACCTGCCAGACACTGCCCGCGCCCAGTGTCAGCACCACATCCCCGGGCCGGACTATCTGCAGCAGTGTTTCCAGGCACTTCTCCAGCGTGGGACAGAAGCGGACCTGGGTGTTGCTGACCTGGCGGATGCCCTGGCTGAGACTGAGCCCGCTCACACCCGGGATGGGGGACTCCGAGGCCGCATAGATCTCGGTCAGGACCAGGTGGTCTGCCGCGCCAAAGGCCTTGCAGAACTCCCCGAACAAGGCCTGGGTCCTGGTGAAGCGGTGGGGCTGGAAGAGCACCACCAGCCTGCGCCCCGGGTAGGCGGCATGAGCCGCTGTCAGTGTGGCTTCGATCTCGGTGGGGTGGTGGCCGTAGTCGTCCACCACCACCACGTCACCGACCGTGCCCTTGTGCTCGAAACGGCGCCCCACGCCCCCGAAGCACTCCAGCCCGTGCACGATGGCTTCCTTGGGCAGGCCCGCCTCCAGGGCCAGGCCAATGGCCCCCAGGGCGTTGAGCACGTTGTGCCGGCCGGGCTGGGCCAGGTCGATCTCGGCCCATTCGCGCCCCTTGATCAAGACCCTGAACCGGTTCCTGCCAGGCGTGTCCAGAAGCACCCCCTGCAGATCGTTCCCCTGGTCGAACCCGTAAGTGAACATGGGCCTGTTGATCCTGGGCAGCAGCTTTTTCAGACCCGGGTCGTCCCCGCAGATCACGTTGGTCCCGTAACACGGAATCTGATTCATGAACCGCACAAAGGCTTCGTCCATGGCCTCCTGGTCCGGGTAGAAGTCCAGGTGGTCGGCGTCCACGTTGG
>CAZUBS010000294.1:0-3365 GCA_964618595.1 uncultured Desulfohalobiaceae bacterium | reverse complement strand
GCGCTGCGACTGGCCCTGTTCTCGGCCACCGGAGCGGAGGAGTCCTGGCCGTCCCGCCACAGGCACCACTCGGTCTGCAGGGCCAGGGCCTGCTCGATCCACTCCTTTTCAAGGCGCACGTAGTCAAAGTCATACTTTCGTCTGAACTGGTTGCAAAGGTTCTTCTTGTTGTGAAACCGGTTGCCCTTGAGCTCGATAAGCTCCTGCACCGAGTAGAGGTAGTCCCAGTGCTCCCTGGCCTCCCGCACCCGGACACCTGCGCCCAGGCGTGACCGCCAGAGGACGCAAAGGCTTTCCGGCACCCGGATGAAGGTCGTGCCCCGGGGCAGCTCGCGCAGGATGTCCTTCCAGTCCGCAGCTCCCCAGTCACCCACCGGGGCCCAGTAAACCGTCTCCGGCCGGGTCTGGCGCAAAAAGACCAGCCCCCCCTGCCAGGCCCACTCGAGGCCATACTCCTCCCGCCAGGCCCAGAGATTGGCAAAGCTGTAGTCCGAGGCCTGTTCCGCGCAGGCGGCCAGCAGGCGCTTGTACTCAGCTTGTCTTTTCAGTGCCAGGGGAAGGAAGGTGAGCGGCATGTTGCACTCCGGTTGTCGTCTTGTTCCGTTTGGAAGCGGCCAGGCTGAAGCGCACCCAGCGCCTGCTCCGAAAGGCAGCGAACATGGCCAGGGCCTGCACCGCCTGGGAGATGAGCATGGCCATCCAGATCCCCGTGGCCCTGCCCAGCACCAGGTGGCCCAGCACGAAGGCCAGCGGAAGCCTGAGCCCCCACACCGTGCCGCCGATGATCTTCATGTTCATCCGGGTTGCACCTGCCCCGTTCAGTGCGCCCCCCAGGACCATGGAGGTCACGGTGAAGGGGATGGCCAGGAAGTTGTACCGCAGATACCTGGCCGTCTCCGCCTGCACCTCGGGGGATGCGGCCAGGACCCCGGCCAGTGGTTCGATCCATGCCCACAAGGCCCCCGCCAGCAAGGTCAGCAGGATGCATCCCATGCTCCAGATGCGCATGCCATAGCGGTAGGCCTCCTCCTCCCCACCACCACCCAGGGCGTGCCCCACCAGGATGGAGGCGGTCATGTTGAAGGCAAAGGCGGGCAGGAAGAGGATCGACTCCAGGCGCAGGCCGGCGGTCAGGGCCGCCAGTGCGGTTATGTTCTCATGGGGCAGGCTGGCGGTCAGGGCGAAGAGCACCAGGTAGCCGCTGTGCCACAGGATCTGCATCAACCCGGCCGGCCAGGCCACGGAGACCAGGTAGGGGAGCCCTTTTCTGATCCAGCGCACCGGAGGAAGGCCGGACAGGTCGAGCCACCCCCTGCGCCAGAGCACCGCCAGATCCACCCCGGCCCCGCAGACCACTGCCCCGAAGGTGGTCCAGGCCAGCCCCTGGTACCCCAGTTCGGGCAGCCCCCACAGGCCCAGCCCCAGGCCGAAGTCCCCCAGGGTGTTCACCGACGTGACCACGATCATGGCCGCCAGCGGGATGAAGACCTGCTGCTGGGCCCGGAAGACGGCGTTGCCGATGATGAACAGGTAGTAGAAGGGAAGCAGCAGCAGGTAGACGTCGAGAAAATAGCTGGCCACGGGTCGGATCTCCTCCGGCACCCGGAGCAGGTCCAGCAGCAGCCCCTTGATCGGGAAGCCGGTCGCCAGAAGCAGGAGCCCGGCCAGGAGGACCAGCCCCAGGCTCATGACCACATAGCGCCGGGCCCTGAGGGTCAGCCCCCCTCCCAGGGACTGGCTGACCGCGGCCACGGCCCCGTTGGCCAGGGCCATGGCCACGATGAGAAAGAAGAACAGGGACTGGGTGATGACACCAAGGGAGGCCTGGACATCCGTGCTCAGCTTGCCGGCCACATAGACGTCCACGAACCCGATCCAGAAATGGAAGAACATCATCAGCGTCTGGGGCCAGGCCAGTCGCCAGATGTTTCTGAAGGCTGAGGTGGGGGCAGGAGGAAGCACAGCGGTCCACGGTCCTTGGTTGCATACCCAAACCGGGTAACTTAAGACCGCCGAACCCCCTGGTCAATAGGCTCCGCTCAAAACAGCCCGATCATGGCACGTCGCGAACCACTACTTGAACACGGGCATGGTGTTGTCAGAGGGCCCCCTGCCCGACTCGCCGGCAGCGCTGGATCAGCAGCATGTCCGCCAGGGTGAGCATGACCATGGCCTTGAGCACCGGCACGATGCGCGGAATGGCGCAGATGTCGTGCCTGCCGCCGACCCGGATCTCTGTGGCTTCCCCGGACGAGGTCACGGTGCGCTGTGCTGCGGCAATGGATGGAATGGGCTTTACTGTGGCCCTGACCACGATGTCGTCGCCGTTGGAGATGCCGCCCAGTATGCCCCCGGCATTGTTGGTGGCGAAATCATCCGGCAGGATGGGATCGTTGTTGTCACTCCCCAGGCTCCGGGCCGCGGCCAGCCCGGAGCCCACCTCCACGGCCTTGACCGCGCCCACGCTCATCAGGGCCTGGGCCAGCCTGGCGTCGAGCTTGTCGAACACCGGCTCCCCCAGCCCGGCCGGCACACCGGTGGCCACCACCTCCACGATGCCCCCCAGGGTGTCTCCCTGCTTGCGCACCCGGTCGACCCGCTTCTGCCAGTACTCCACCACCGTGGGGTCCGGGGCAAAGAAGGGTCGGTCCTGAGCCCTGCCAGGATCGGACACCTCGGCCTCGATGCCCCCCAGCTCCCTGGTGTAGGCCAGGACATCGATGGTCCGGCTGCGCAGCAGCTCACCGGCCACGGCCCCCCCGGCCACCCGGGCCGCGGTCTCACGCCCCGAGGAGCGCCCGCCGCCCCGGTGGTCCCGCAGGCCGTACTTGGCCTGGTAGGTGATGTCGGCATGGCCCGGTCGGTAGACCTCGCGCAGCTGGTCGTAGTCACTGGAGCGCTGGCTGGTGTTGCGGATGAGCAGGCCGATGGGCGTGCCAGTGGTCCTGCCCTCGAACACCCCGGACAAAATCTCCACCTGGTCGGGCTCTTTCCTGGTGGTGCTGGCGCCCCCCTGTCCCGGCCTGCGCCTGTCCAGCTCCTGCTGGATCATTGGCTCGTCAAGGGGCAGCCCTGCCGGGCAGCCGTCCACCACCGCCCCCAGGGCGGGACCGTGGGACTCTCCGTAGGTGGTCAGCCGGAACAGGGTGCCGAAGGTGTTGCCGGACATTGTTCCCCCCAGGTTAGATATCCTCAGTGCCGGTCATGCGCACGACACGGTTCATAGCAGAAAACCCCCCGCACCTGAAGCGGACAAGGTCAGAGTGGACTGAGTGGACCAGGTGGACCAAGTGGACAGGGATGGACGGGTTGGTTGCTTTCAGTCCACTGAGTCCACAGTCCACTCCGTCCACTTGGTCCACTTC
>CAZUBS010000293.1:0-3378 GCA_964618595.1 uncultured Desulfohalobiaceae bacterium | reverse complement strand
TGGACTCGAAATAGGCGCGCAGGGCCTTGGCGACCTCGATCTGCCCGGTGTAGTCCAGGCCGTAGACCTCGGCCACGATCGGCGCCTGGACAGGCGGCCCCGGGGGCACCTCGACGATTTTCACGTTGGCATCGTACCTGGCGCCGATTTCCTGCAGCGGCTCGCGCACGGACAGGGCAATGTCGTGGCTCTTGCGATCACGTTCCGTGTAGTGCAGCAGGTTGACCTGGATGTCCCCCACGTGGGCACCCTCGCGCAGGTAGTACTGGCGCACCAGCCCGTTGAAGTTGATCGGTGCGGCTGTGCCGGCATAGGCCTGGTAGTCCCTCACCTCGGGGACGGTGGCCAGATAGCGCCCCAGCTCGTCCAGGACAGCCTGGGTGCGTTCGAGACTGGTGCCTTCCGGCATGTCGACCATGACCTGGAATTCCGACTTGTCGTCGAACGGCAGCATCTTGAGCACGACATGCTTGGTATAGCCCAGAGACAAGGAACCACCGATCAGCACCAGCACCACCAGCAGCATCAGCCAGCGCCACGGCGCCCCGCGCCGCTCGCGGAGCATCGGCCCCATGACGGTGGTGTAGAAGCGGAACAGGCCGCTGTCCTCCACCGGCCGCGGCGCGTGATGGGCGTGTTTTTCCGCCACCCGGTTGAGGATCTTGAGCGTCATCCACGGCGTGACCACGAAGGCCACGATCAGCGAGATCAGCATCCCCATGGACGCGTTGATCGGGATGGGACTCATGTACGGGCCCATCAGACCGCTCACAAAGGCCTCCATGGCCTGATCGGGGGCGCGCCGGCCGGACTTGATCCCTGCTTCGGTCTCCAGGGCCAGGGTCCAGATGGCGGCCAGCCTCCGCGGGCCCAGGCGTCTGGCCAGCGCAGCCTTGTCACGCTTGACCCGGGGGGGGAGGCGAACGGCCTGGTCCTCACCCATGGCCAGCTGCCACAGGATGCGGGCCTCGCGGACCATCAGCCCCAGAAAGGGGAAGACCAGGTCAGAGCTGGCCCCGGCCTGGGAGGAGAGCACCTTGCGCCAGGCCTCGATCTGCCCCCGGGAGGACTGGAGGGCGTTCAGAAAGCCGAAGATGTCCAGGTCGGGCTGGAAGGAAACCACGGACAAATGCCCGCTGGTCACCTTTTCACCTCGTTTGAGGAGCAGGGACAGCTTGCCCAGCTCAGTCTCCAGCGCGGACATGTCCAGGGGCAGGATCTGACAGGCCATGTCCAGCACACCGGGGGCAAACTCCAGGCCGTGCTCTTTGGCCCAGGAGGTGACCGTGCTCCTGAGGGTGTTCCTGGTCAGCCCTGGGGAGGACCAGATCCACTGGCGCTTCTCGGCCAGGGTGTAATACTTGTGGCGGGAGAGCGTGGCCGGGATTTTGGGCTTGCCGCGGCTCCAGGGTGATTCCAGGCAGATGAACAGCCAGGACCGCGGATTGTGGCGACAGAGCACCGGGGAGAGCTGGTTCCACAGCTCGGCCGTGCCCGACTCTGCCCGTCGCAGGACCACGGCCTTGGAACCCTCAAAAAGACCGCTCAGCGTCAGGGCGTCCCAGAACTCCGGCCCCGGGTCCTGGTCGGCCCAGAAGACGTGCCGCTTCCAGGGGCCGTCTGCAGACGACTCGAGCTGCCCGGCGATGTACCGCCTGATCAGAGCGGGGTCGGGGCAGACACAGAGTGTGAATCCGGGGCGGGACATGCCACCTAGAACCCCATGGCCAGGGCGTCGGCAAGCTGCTCCACTGCCAGCTCGACTGCCCGGGTGCCGGCCTCGAGCCGGGCTGAGGCGTCTCCGGTAACGTAGGACTGCCGGGTGGTGATCGTTCCCGAGGACCAGAGCAGGCTCTGGTCCGCCCGCCTGAAGATGCGGCCTTTCAAGGTCAGCCGGGCTTCGGACTTGATGGTCCTCTCCTCGGAGTCGAGGATCTTGCTGCCGTCACTGAATCTGATGATCTCCACCCTGAGAAGGGCCTGGGCCTGGTCCCGGGGAACCCAGTGCACCTGCCCGCGCCGGGTGAACTCGTCCCGGAGCAGGGAGCGCAGGCGAGGCTCCAGCCAGGGCTTTGTGGTGGGATCGATCACCCGGTCCAAAAAGACGTTGGTCACTCCTTCGGGCAGCACGATGGGCGCATGGTGCGAGACATGGTAGCCGCACCCCGCCAGGAGTGAGGCCAGAAAAAGCAGGGCGAGCTTAGCCGGCCACGACATTGACGAGCTTCCCCGGCACCACGATGACCTTGCGCACGGTCTTGTCTTCGAGATGCCTTTTGACGTTTTCGTTCTCCAGGGCCAGGACCTGGACTTCCTTCTGATCCGCCTCCGCAGGGACAGGCACCTTGCCCCGGACCTTGCCGTTGACCTGGACCACCACCAGGACCTCCTCCTTTTTGAGGGCTTCCGGGTCGTGCTGTGGCCAGGGGTGTTGCGCCAGCGGTCGGTCGTGTCCGAGAAGGCCCCACAGCTCCTCGGCAATGTGAGGGGTCATGGGAGCAAGCAGGGTCAGTACGCTGGCAACAGCCGAGGAGAGGACAAGGCGTCCCTCCTCGTTCCCCACCAGCTCGTCGCGAAGGGCCGTGATCTCGTTGACCAGCTCCATGACCGCGGCAATGGCCGTGTTGAATTGGAACTTGTTCTCCATGTCCCGGCTGACCTTGTCCACGGTGGCGTGCTCCTTGCGCCGCAGGTCCCCGGCCCGGCCGGGAAGGTTTTGGACATCCATGTCAGCGCAGGGTTGCACGGCCCAGAGCGAGGGTGCCAGCTCTTTCACCAGCCGCCAGAGGCGGTTCAGGAAGCGGTGGGCGCCTTCGATTCCCTGGTCGCTCCATTCCAGGTCCCGCTCGGGTGGGGCGGCAAAGAGGATGAAGAGCCGGATGGTGTCCGCCCCGTACCGGTCGATGGTGGACTGGGGGTCCACGCCGTTGTTCTTGGACTTGGACATCTTTTCCACCCTGCCCACCACCACGGGCAGTCCGTCGGCCTTGAGCCTGGCCCCGACCAGGGTGCCCCTCTCGTCGCGTTCGATCTCGACCTCTGCCGGGTTGTACCAGATGCGTTTGCCGTCGGCCTGCTCCCGGTAGAAGGTCTCCGCCACCACCATGCCCTGGGTCAGGAGATGGGCAAAGGGCTCGTCAATGGGCAGGTAGCCGAGATCGCGCAGGGCCTTGGTGAAGAAGCGGGCATAGAGCAGGTGCAGGATGGCGTGTTCGATGCCGCCGATGTACTGGTCCACTGGGAGCCAGTAGCCCACCGCCCCTGGATCGAATGGGGCGTCCTGGACCCGGCTGCCGGTATACCTGGCATAGTACCAGCTGGACTCCACAAAGGTGTCCATGGTGTCGGTCTCCCGGCGGGCCGGCCCACCGCATTTCG
>CAZUBS010000292.1:0-3410 GCA_964618595.1 uncultured Desulfohalobiaceae bacterium | reverse complement strand
CGTCCCAGATAGATGCGGTGGGCATTGTTCTTGCCCGTGGCCAAAACGAACCGTTCCAGGGTCAGCCAGCCGGGGTCGAGGTTGACCCTGCGCCGCCCGTCCTTGCGGGCCAGCCGCTGCTCCAGGGCATTGGTGCGCAGCTTCATCTCCACCAGGCGGTCCTGCTCCATGAGCTGAACAAGGCTCAGAAAGCGGCGCAGGATCGGCGTGCCAAGCTCGACATCGTAATAGGAGGTCTCGGTAAAGGCAATCGGCTCGGTGAGCAGGTCGAAGGGACCGAAGGACTGCTCCAGGATGTGCGGCAGCTCCCCGGTGAGCAGCGCCCGGTCCGAGCTGAGCAGGGACAGCACCGGCTTGGCCGGGACTGGAGTTGTCGGGCGGCTCATTGCCCATCCTCCGGCAGGCAGACCCTGATCCTGCCGTCCACGACCCCCAGCGGCCGGGCGGCAACGAGGGCGCCGGGGGCGATCCCGGGAAGGGGGTGGTCGAACAAACACTCGGCATAGTGCCGGCTCACGCCTTTGGCCGGACTGCCTCCCTGAAGGACCACCTCCAGGCGGGGCTCCCGGCACAGCCGCTGCAGAAAGGCTGTCTTTTTCCCGCGCAGCTCCCCGCGCAGGCTGCGGCTGCGCTGCTTGACCTCGGGGGCAGGCACCCGGCCAGGCATGGAGGCGGCAGGGGTGCCCGGCCGGGGGGAAAAGCTGAACACGTGGCCGTAGGAGAAGGGCAGGTCCCCGGCAAAGTCCCGGGTCAGGCAGAAATCCTGCTCGCTCTCCCCGGGGAATCCCAGCAGGAAGTCGGCCCCCAGGGCAAAAAGGGGCCAGACCCGGTGCAGGTCCCGCACAAACCCGGTCACCTGGTCCGGGGAGTAGTGGCCCCGCCCCATGCGCCTGAGCACCTCGGGGCTTGCGCTTTGCAGTGAAAGGTGGAGGTGGGGGACGACCAGGCTGCACCGGGCCAGCGTGGCCAGGGCCTTGTGCCCGAGCTGGGAGGGCTCCAGGGAGCTCAGCCGCAGCCGGGGCGGGCTGGGAAGATCCTGCAACCCCTTCTGGAGGCGGGTCAGGAAGTCCCACAGGTCCTCGCCGGGGGCCAGGTCCCTGCCGTACTGGCTCAGGTTTGTCCCGCTGACGATCAGCTCCATGACCCCGCCCCGGGCCAGGCGCAGGGCCTCGGCCAGGGAGTCTTCGGGGGGGCGGCTGCGGGCCGGGCCCCTGGCATGGGGCACGATGCAGTAGGTGCAGCGGTGGGAGCAGCCGTCCTGGATCTTGAGCACGGCCCGGGAACGGTTGTAGCCGGAGATGGCAAAGCCCGGCCAGGAGGTGTCCCGGACCGGCAGGGGGCGCGGATGGGACAGTGGGGAAGCCAGCAGGCCTTCCTTTTCCGCCTGGGGCACCAGCCGGGTCACCCCGGGAAGGGCGATAAGCTCGGGCCCGTGGACCTGGGCCGCGCACCCCGTGATCACGATGTCCGCCCGGGGGGCCAGCCGGTGCAGGCGGCGGACGGCACTGCGCACGTCCTGCACGGCCCGGGCGGTCACGGCGCAGGTGTTGACCACCACCACGTGGGCCCGGGCCGGGTCGGCGCACTCGACGAGGCCGTTTACGGTCCAGGCCTCTCTGAGTGCCTGGCTCTCGTACTGGTTGATCTTGCAGCCCAGTGTCTTCAGGAAGAAGCGCTCAGCCATGGACCGTGCCTCCGGCAAGCACCCGGCCACGGTCCGAGTAGAAGGCCGCCACCTGCCCGGGGGCGGCCTTTGCCCGCGGGGAGCGGAAGCGGACCATGAGCCGCTCCCCCAGGGGAGTGACCTCGGCCGGCTTGGCCGCGTGGCGGTAAATGGTCTGGACCAGGACCGGGGAGGGCCACTGCTTGAAAGGGACCAGCATATTGAGCCCGGAAACCGTGCAGCGGTCGGTCATGAGCTCTTCGCGGGGACCGACCAGCAGGGTGTTCGAAGCCGTGTCCCTGCCCAGGACGTAGAGGGGCTCGGAATGGGCGATGCCCAACCCCCTGCGCTGCCCCAGGGTGTAGCGCCACAGCCCCAGGTGGCGGCCCACGACCCGGCCGGAGGGCAGGGAGACGTCCCCGGGGCCCGGCAGCGGCACGCCCTGCTGCTCGATGAAGGATCGGTAATCGTTTCCCGGGACAAAGCAGATCTCCTGGCTCTCCTTGACTGCGGGGACCGGCAGGCCGCGGCGGGCGGCCTCCTGCTGCACCCGGCTCTTGAGCAGCTCCCCCAGGGGGAAGTGTGTGCGGCACAGCTGCCCGGGTGTGAGCAGCGACAGGAAGTAGCTCTGCTCCTTGACCGGGTCCGCCCCCCTGAACAGGGCCGGGGGGTGCGCGGGGTCGTGCTCGACCCGGGCGTAGTGGCCGGTGGCCATGGAGTCGGCCCCCAGCTGCAGGGCCGCGTCGAGCAGCAGGCCGAACTTGATGGAGCGGTTGCACCAGGCACAGGGGTTGGGGGTCCTGCCGTCCAGGTACTCCCTTACAAAGGGCCGCACCACCAGCGAGTGGAACTCCTGCTGCAGATCGACCAGCTCAAGGGGGACGCCCAGCCGGTCACAGACTTTGGTCAGGTCGTGCAGGACCGATTCGGTGCGCGGGGTGGGGGGCAGGAAGCGGGCGTGCAGGGCCAGCACGTCGTGGCCCTGGTCCTTGAGCAGGGCCAGGGCCACCAGGCTGTCCACGCCTCCGCTTACGGCAACGGCAATGGTCATGGCTGGTCTAGAGTGCTGCGGGGCGGGGAAGGCGGGGCAGGGTCTTTTCCAGGAGGTGGCCCACCTGGAGCAGCCGCTCCTCGCCAAAGGCAGGTCCGATGAGCTGCAGGCCCACGGGCATGCCGGAGTCCTTGCCAAGACCCGCGGGAAGACAGAGACCGGGCAGCCCGCTCAGGTTGAGGGGGGTGGTGAAGATGTCCGTCAGGTACATCTGCAGGGGGTCGTCGGTTTTCTCCCCCAGCCGGAAGGCAGTGGTCGGGCTGGCCGGGCCCACGATGACGTCGCAGGAGGCAAAGGCCGATGTAAAATCGTCCCTGATGAGCCGCCTGACCTGGGCCGCCTTGCGGTAGTAAGCGTCGTAATAGCCGGCCGAGAGCACATAGGTGCCCAGGATGATGCGGCGCTGCACCTCCTCGCCGAACCCGGCGGACCTGGTCAGCCGGTACATATCCTTGAGCTCGGTGGCGCTTTTGTCCCGCAGGCCGTAGCGGACCCCGTCGTAGCGGGCCAGGTTGGAGCTGGCCTCGGCCATGACCACGATGTAGTAGGCGGCGATGGCATACGGGGTGTGGGGCAGCGACACCGGCACGATCTTGGCCCCCAGCCCCCGGGCCTGCTCGATGGCAGCCCGGCAGGAGGCCTCGACCTCGCTGTCGAGCCCTTCCCCCAGGTACTCGTCCGGCACGCCCAGGGTCA
>CAZUBS010000291.1:0-3448 GCA_964618595.1 uncultured Desulfohalobiaceae bacterium | reverse complement strand
ATATCCAGCCCTGGTCCTGAGCAGAAACCCGAAGCTGCCGCCGCCCAGGATTCCGGCCAGGGAGGCAAAGTCAACATATCCCCAGCGGGCCAGCACGATGCAGATGGGCACGACCACCAGCGGTGCCAGCAGGACGGGCAGCCAGAAGTTGATGGTGCCCAGGCTCAGCCCAGTGACCGCGTGGAGTGCGGCCAGGACCTGGGACATGGGAGCCCCGGTCCAGCGCCCGGTTTCCTTGGCCCCGGCCATCCAGGCGTAGGCGTCGTGGGTGGCCATGAGGGGTCCGCCGTCGACCTGCAGGGAGGGGGAGTTCCAGGTGGGGAGCTCCATGAGGCGGAAGCTGATGCAGATCACGTAGGCCAGCAGGCAGGCGATGAAGACCTTGCGGAAGGTCAGGAGCTTGGAGTCGGGGGTAGGCATGGTCATCCTGTGCTTTCTGGTTTGCGGCCGGCAGGCATGGAAGCGTCGTTCCCTGCAATTTCCCCTGACATAAACCAAAGTGGCGCGAACTTGAAGCGGTTGGATCGGGTAATTCTCACCCGGTTGCGCATTTCGCTGCGGCCATGCAGGCACGGGTGATCTGTCGATATTGACAGCCTGGGGGACATGGTTAGAAATTGCCTTTTAGGACACCGGCTACGGCAGCCGGTCAGACAAGGCTGGGCGCCCCACAAGGAGAACACAGGTCATGGCGAAATCGACGCGCAACCCCTGGAGTGAGATCCAGGGGATGAAGAACAAGGTGGACCGGATCATGGAGGACATGTTCGAGCAATCCGGCCCGAGGGAACGTCCCAACCGGCGCTCCGCGGTGTGGCAGCCCGCAGCCGACGTGTGCGAGACGGCTGGTGCCTATCTCGTTCAGCTGGAGCTGGCCGGCCTGGAAACGGACAAGGTCGAGCTGGAGGTGCACGGCCAGGAGCTGTGGGTCTACGGGGAACGGCGCCTGGAAAAGGACGCCTCCGGGGGGACTTATCATGCCTTGGAGCGCTCCTACGGCCCCTTTGCCAGGCAGTTCTACCTGCCCGAGGAAATCGACGCAGACGCAATCCGGGCCCGGATGCGCAACGGCCTCCTGACCATTACCATCCCCAAGAAGGGAGCGACCGAAAAAGAGCAGCGCATCTCCATCACAGTGGAGTAGGGTCAGGCGGGTGGCAAAAGGAAAGAATTATTAGCCACCCGCTTCGCTCGACGGACACAGACGGACACAGACAATGCCCCCGGGCGACCTGCCCGGCGGCAAGTGTCATCGCCTGGCGGCGAAAAGAAACTCTCCCAGCGCCGCAGGCCGGCACCTTTCCTGTGGGCAGGTCGCCCACTGGAAATTCAGTCCTGCTTCTCGTCTGTGTGCGTCTGTGTCCATCGAGCAAGTCTTCGAGCGGGTGGTTAAATGAGAAGAATTTTTTAGCCACCCGCTGCGCTCGACGGACACAGACAGACACAGACAATGCCCCCGGGCGACCTGCCCGGCGGCAAGGTGTCATCGCCTGCGGCGAGGAAGAATTTTCAAAGCGCCGCAGGCCCAGAGCTTTTCCTGTGGGCAGGTCGCCCACTGGAAATTCAGTCCTGCTTCTCGTCTGTGTGCGTCTGTGTCCGTCGAGCGAGTCTTCGAGCGGGTGGCTAAAAAATCTTTATCTTTATCGTTCAGACAAAAGAAAAAGCTGCCGCGCGTTTGCCGGCATATTCCGACAACCACGCAAACACCAAAGGAAAATCGACAATGACCAATCAGATAAAGACCGGGCTTTTGCTGGGGCTTTTGACGGCCCTGATTTTGATCTTCGGGCGGCTGCTCGGGGGGCAGACCGGGCTGGTGATCGCCTTTGTCCTGGCCCTTGTCATGAATGTGGGCAGCTACTGGTTCTCGGACCGGATCGTGCTCAAGATGTACAAGGCCAAGGAGGTGACCCCGCAGGAGTCCCCCGGCCTGCACGCCATGGTCGAGGAGCTGTCGCGCCAGGCCGGCATCCCCAAGCCCCGGGTGTACATCATCCCCGAGCAGGCGCCCAATGCCTTTGCCACCGGCCGCAACCCCTCCAACGGGGTGGTGGCCGTGACCCAGGGCATTCTCCAAATCCTGGACAAGGAGGAGCTCCGGGGCGTTTTGGCCCACGAGCTGGGGCACATCAAGAATCGGGACATCCTGGTCCAGACCGTGGCCGCCACCCTGGCCGGGGTGATCATGTTCGTGGCCAACATGGTCAAGTGGTCGGCCCTGTTCGGGTTCGGCAGCAGCGACGAGGAAGGGGGCAACCCCCTCCTGGCCCTGGCCCTGGCCATCGTGGCCCCGATCGCGGCCCTGCTCATCCAGATGGGCATCTCCCGCTCCAGGGAGTATATGGCCGACGACACCGGCGCCCACCTGTCCGGCCATCCCGGCCACCTGGCCAGCGCCCTGGAAAAGCTCGAGGCCTACAGCAAACAGGTCCCGATGCGCCATGGCAACCAGGGCACGGCCCACATGTTCATCGTCAACCCCTTTGCAGGCCGGAGCCTGGCCAACCTGTTCAGCACCCACCCCCCCCTCAGGGAGCGGGTCCAGCGGCTGCGCAGCATGGCCACCGGGAGGTGAGGGGATGCGGTCCTTGGTCGCGGCCCTCGTTCTCCTGCTGACAGCGACAGTGTCGTCCACCTCCTCGGCCGACACACGGGCCGGCCGCGGTCTGCGCGAGACACCGGTGGTCGCAGCGGTGCAGCAGGTGGCCCCCTCCGTGGTCAACATCCACACCAGCTCGGTGGTGGAGAGGGGGGGCGACCCCTTTGGGTCGCTGTTCAGTCGGGACGACTTCTTCCGCCCCTTCCTGGACGACTTCTTCAACCGCTTCCAGCCCCGGCGGCAGGTGCGCCAGAGCCTCGGCTCCGGGGTCATCATCGACCGGGGAAAACGGCTGGTGCTGACCAATGCCCACGTGATCAGCGGGGCCTCCAGCATCAGCGTCCGGCTGCTTGACGGCAGGCGGTTCGAGGCGGACCTGGTGGGCTCCGACCCTGACTTCGACCTGGCCCTGCTCGAGCTGGGCGGGGAGGGGGAGCTGCCGGAGGTCCCCCTGGGGTCGTCGGACGACCTGATGCCCGGCGAGACCGTGATTGCCATCGGCAACCCCTTCGGCTTCAGCCACACCGTGACCACGGGTGTGATCTCCGCCCTGGGCCGCAGCCTGGAGACCCGGCAGGGCACCTACACCGACTTCATCCAGACCGACGCGGCCATCAATCCGGGCAACAGCGGCGGCCCCCTGCTGAACATCCTGGGGGAGCTGATCGGTATCAACACCGCCATCCACGCCAGCGGCCAGGGAATCGGGTTCGCCATCCCAGTGACCAAGGCGGCGCGGGTGGTGGAGCAGCTCATGTCCCACGGCCATCTCCAGCCGGTCTGGCTCGGGCCGTGGGGCCAGAACCTGGCCCAGCGGCCGGCCATCCACTTCGGGCTGGCCCGCACCCC
>CAZUBS010000290.1:0-3454 GCA_964618595.1 uncultured Desulfohalobiaceae bacterium | reverse complement strand
GGTCCTGGTGCCGGGGGAAGTAGCGGTACACCTTGTCCAGGCCGGCGGAGAGCTCGCCTCGGGGCCGGGTGAAGGCGCCGCAGGGCAGGTGCTCCTCCACGGTCAGGTCCTCGAAGACACGCCGCCCCTCCATGACCTGGAAGATGCCCCGCCTGACGATCTTGTCCGGCGGGAGCCGGCGGATGACCTCGCCCTGGAAGCGGATGGTGCCGTCGGTGATCTTTCCGTCCTCACCCTCCAGCAGGCCGGAGATGGCCTTGAGGGTCGTGGACTTCCCGGCGCCGTTGGCTCCCAGCAGGGCGGTTATCCTGCCTTTCTGGGCCGTGAGCGAGAGCCCCTTGAGCACCAGGACCACGTCGTTGTACACGACCTCCAGGTTCTCCACCGTGAGCAGGTCCACATCCGCCTCCTGTAACGAATGGCCTGCCAACCGCTCCACCCTGCGGGCAAAACAGTTGGCAGGCGTTTTTATTCAGCGCCTGGCTTGGGTTCCGGAGCAAGCCTTTTCACGGGTTGTATCAGCCGTCATTATCCTTCAGCCTTCACCCTTCTCAAATCCCCAGCCACTCCTCGCGCCGGGTCAGCTCCTGCGCGGTCTGGAACACCATCTCCCCATCCTGCAGACGGAAGATGATGGCGGTCATGTTCGGCCGGTGGTCGTCGGGGAAGAAGCTGATGGGCGGGGCCAGCCCCATGGGGTCGTAGTCGCGCATCGTTTCCAGGGCGGCCTTGATGTTCGGCCCTGTCAGCTCCCCCTGCGCAGCAGCCATGGAAAGCCCCTCGGCCATGGTCAGCATGGACACGAAGCCCCTGATGTAGTGGACCACCTGGGGCTCCCCGTCCGTGAGCTCCTCGATGAACTCCATGCCTGGTACGTCCTGCCCGTAGACCACGGAGGTCTGCAGGCTGAGGTGCTTGTCGGCCACATCCCCGGCCAGCTTGAAGATGTTCTCGTCCGTGCCCCAGATGTTGGTCAGGAAGACCACGTCCATGCCCAGCTTCTGGGCGTCCTTCATGACCACGGCGGTGGACTGGGTGGTGCCCCCCACCCAGACGAAGTCGGGCTCCTTCTTCTGCAGGCTGAGCAGCTGGGTGGCGGCGTCCATGGCGCTCAGCCCGACGATCTCCTCCCCGACCAACTCGAACCCCAGCTCCTGCGCATACTCCTTGATCGCCTTGATCGGGGACAGCCCGTAGGGGTGGTCGGGATAGACCAGGGCCAGCCTCGGGGCGCCCTCCCCGTTCCAGGACTCCATGATGTACTTGAGCCCCGCACGGGCCTGGGTGGAGTAGTCCGTGGCCGTGAAGAAGTTGTAGGGGGCGATCTTCGGATCGGTGAGGTGGGCGGAGTAGGAGGCGGAAAAGGTCGGAATCTCGTCCTTGGCCACGAACTGGGTCAGGGCCTCGGTGTCCCCGGTTCCCCACCCCTGCAGGGCCACGATGCCCTGGTTCTTGAACTTCTTGTAAGCGGCCAGGGCCTGCTGCACGTTGTAGGCGTAGTCCACCTGCAGCAGCTTGACCTGCCGGCCGTCGATGCCGCCGTTGGCGTTGATGTACTCCCCGGCGGCCTTGACCCCCTCGGCATAGGGCACGCCCACGTCCGCCGTGCCCCCGCTCAGGTCGGACAAAAGGCCGATCAGGATCGGCTCCTTTGGAGCCTCGGCCACCTCTTCCTCTTCCTTGCCGCACCCCGCGGTCAGGAGCAGGCCCATCATGATGGTCAGAACCAGGATCTTTTTCATATCCCCTCCTTGATAAAACGTTTCCCGCCTGGAGTGTGAGCTGTCAGTGGGCGAACGGGTACAGCTTCCAGTACGCCTTGACCAGCCTCCACCGGTGCACCAGGCCCTCGGGCTCGAAGATGAGGAACAGCACCAGCACCAGGCCGAACACACCCTCCTTCATGGCCAGGAAGTAGGTGCTGATGTCCGGGAAGATCCCCCCTGTCCAGCTGGCCACCCCTCCCAGGAACTCCGGCAGCAGCGTGATGAACACCGCCCCGAATATGGCCCCCTGGACGCTTCCCAGCCCGCCGATGATGATCATGGCCAGGTAGCTGATGGACAGCCCGATCCCAAAGGGCTCCGGCGTGACGTACATGGTGTAGTGGGCCCACAGCCCGCCGGCCACCCCGGCCATGAACGAGCTGACCGCAAAGGCCTTGAGCTTGGTGGCGAACAGGTTCACGCCCACGATCTCGGCCGAGAGGTAGTAGTCCCTGACCGCCACGAAGGACCGCCCCGGCCTGGTCCGCAGCAGGTTGGCCGTGGCCAGGGTGACCAGCACCGCCATCCCCAGGGTCAGGTAGAACATGCGCCCGTCGGTGTTGAAGACAAACCCCAGAATGGCCGGCGGTTCCACGGCCCGGCCGTTCATGCCGCCGGTCACGGACTCCCAGTGCAGGAAGACGTACTCCAGGATGAGCTGGGCGGCCAGGGTGGCAATGGCCAGGTAGATGCCCTTGAGCCGGAGCGAGGGCAGGCCGAAGACCATGCCCACCAGGGCCGTGACCAGCCCCCCGCCCAGCAGGGCGGCGAAAAAAGGGAGTCCCAGTTGTGCGAACCATGCCGCGGCATAGGCCCCCACACCGATGAAGGCGCCGTGGCCCAGTGAGATCTGGCCGCAGCTCCCGGTGAGCAGGTTGAGCGAAACCGCGCCGATGACCGCGATGTTGATCAGGTTGAGCACCGAGAGGTGGTAGGTGTTCAGAAAAAGCGGCGCAAAAAGCAGCAGGGCCATGAAGCCGAGGAAGCACCCCCGCTGGAACCAGCTCTGGAAGAGCCTGGACTCCTGGCGGTAGGTGGTGAAGAAGAGGCCGCACTTTCCCTGCATGGCTTACAACCTTTCGATTTCTTCGGTGCCGAACAGCCCGTGCGGCTTGATCATCAGGATGATGACCAGGAACACGAACGCCGCAACTTCCCGGAACCCGTGGAGATCGAAGAACTGCTTGGCCACCCCGTCGCAGACATTCTCCAGGACACCGATGACCAGGCCCCCGAGGGCCGCGCCAAGGAGGCTGTCCAGCCCCCCCAGGATGACCGCCGGAAAGACCTTCAGCCCCAGGTGCCCCAGATGGGTGTTGATGCCGTTGATGTTGCCCAGGATGCCCCCGCCGATGCTGGAGACCACCGCGGCAATGCACCAGGACAGGGCAAAGATGTTCTTGATGCCGATGCCCATGCTGGCGGCCGCCTGCTGGTCATAGGCCGTGGCCCGCATGGCCACGCCCATGCGCGAGTACTTGAAGAACAGGGTGAAGACGCTGAAGAGCAGCAGGGCCAGGACAAAGGCCGCGATGTACACCGGGGCCACTGGAAGCCCGGCGATGAACACGGCCTTCTGGGGCAGCACCTGGGGATAGACGTGGATCTGGAGGATGGCCTGGGGATCATCGAGGAGGTCCCGGGCCAGGCTGGCCGCGTCCCTGGCCCACTGATCCGGTTCCAGGGTG
>CAZUBS010000289.1:0-3478 GCA_964618595.1 uncultured Desulfohalobiaceae bacterium | reverse complement strand
GCTTCCCAAGCTTGGTGTCGCGGGTTCGATCCCCGTCACCCGCTCCACTCCTCATGCAGGAAACGTACGCTGTTCGTTTGAATGGGGTGGGCCGTTCGGTCCACTTTTTTTTTGGCCTCGACCTGGGAACCGGCTGCTGATGCAAACATCGACATTGGAAAAAACGCTGCAAGAGCTGATCGAACCGCTGGCCCACTCCCACGGGCTCACTCTCTGGGGCCTGGAAGCGCCTTCCAGCCCTCGCGGCGGGGTGCTGCGGGTCTATGTCGACAGCGACCAGGGCGTGAGCATCGACCAGTGCGCCGCCCTGAGCCGGACCCTGAGCGTTGTCCTTGATGTCGAGGACCCCATCCCCGGCTCCTATGTCCTGGAGGTTTCGTCCCCGGGTCTGGAGCGGCCCTTTTTCAGCCCGGAGCAGATCGAGCCTTTTCGCGGCGCCCTGCTGTTCCTGGAGCTGGTCGAGCCCCTGGACGGGCGCAGGAAATGGAAGGGGCGGGTCGTTGACGTGGCAGAGGAAAGTGTCGTTCTCGAGGTTGAGGACCAGCAGCACCGGTTCCCGTGGGGAAACATCAAAAGGGCCCATCTTATTTATGAAGGGTGATGCAGCCGGAGATCTTTTTTAGCAGGGCTTGCAGCGGAGAAAAATTATGAGCGTGGAACTCAAGAAAGCCATCGACCAGATCAGCAAGGACCGGGGAATCGACCGGGACCTGCTCATCGACACCCTGGAGGAGGCCGTGCGCTCCTCGGTGAACAAGAAGTTCAACCACAGCCTGGATGTCGAGGTCAACTTCAACGAGGACTCCGGCGAGATCGACGTCTACCAGTTCAAGACCGTCGTGGAAAAGGTGGACGATCCCGGGACAGAGATCACCCTCGACGAGGCGCGCAAGGTCGATCCCAACGTGCAGATGGAGGACGAGCTGGGCTTCAGGCTCCATGTCGAGGACCTGGGCCGCATCGCTGCCCAGTCCGCCAAGCAGGTCATCATCCAGCGCATGCGCGACGCCGAGCAGGAGATCATCTACGAGGAGTACAAGGACCGCCGGGGGGACATCATCAGCGGCATCATCCAGCGTCGGGACCGCTCCGGCTGGATCATCAACCTGGGCCGGACCGAGGCCCTGCTTCCCAAGGAGGAGCAGATCCCCCGGGAGCGCTTCCGGCGCGGGGACAGGGTCCAGGGATACATCATCGACATCAAGAAGGAAGGCCGTGGGCCCCAGATCATCGTCTCCCGCTCCCACCCGGACTACATGGCCGCCCTGTTCCGGCGTGAGGTGCCCGAGGTCGCCGACGGCACGGTCAAGATCATGGGCGTGGCCCGGGATCCCGGCAAACGGGCCAAGGTTGCCGTGCTGTCCCAGGACAGCGACGTGGACCCGGTGGGCGCCTGCGTGGGCGTGCGGGGCTCCCGCATCCACAACGTGGTCCAGGAGTTCCGCGGCGAACGCATCGACATCGTGCTCTGGAGCCCGGACGTGGCCACCTATGCGGTCAATGCCCTGTCGCCGGCAAGGATCTCACGCATCACAGTGGACGAGGACGAGAACACCCTGGAGGTCATCGTGCCCGACGACCAGCTCACCCTGGCCATCGGCCGCAAGGGACAGAACGTCAAGCTGGCGGCCAAGCTTTTGGGGTGGAAGATCGATATCCTGACCGAGAGCCGCTACGGCGAGGCCCACCAGGACCTGCAAATCCTGGAGCAGCTGGGCAACGTGACCGGGATCAATGCGGACCGCTTCTATGAAAGCGGCTTCGGCTCCCTGGAGCAGATCAGGCAGGCCACGGATGAGGAGCTGCTCTCCATCGAGGGGCTGACGCCCGAAAAGATCGCCGACCTCAGAGTGGGCCTGAACCTGCTGGACACCTCTCCGAAGGAGCCGGATACCGATGCAGGGGAGCCGGACACAGCCACGGCCGAAGAGAAATCTGCCGGGATGTCGCAGGAAACCCCGGAAGAGGCTGCCCAAGCTGCAGACGATGCCGGGGAACAGAAAAACGCCTCCGAAGAACCGGAGGGACGTTCTGAATAGTTTCATGACACGAGATCATTCGCTGGAATCAGGACCGAGGTCTTTGCGACAGCCTTCACAACACCCTGTCAGGATGTGCGTGGTCTGTCGGGGCCGTTTTGTCAAACAGGACCTCCAACGCTACGTCTGTCCTGAAGGGTCTGAGGCCCTTTTGCTCGAGGATGGGACAGGAACCCTGCCCGGGCGGGGGTTCTATGTTTGCGCCAGCGAGGAGTGCCGTTCACGATTTCCCAAGTTTCGTGGCTGGCAGAAGATGTGCAACAGGGGAAGAGGGTAAGGTATGGCTACGAAAATGCGGGTCAGAGAACTTTCCACAGAGCTGGACATCTCCAACAAGGAGCTGCTCCACTTGCTCCGGGATCTTGGCATCCAGGTCAAGAGCCACATGAGCACCATCCCGGAAGAAGAGGTGGAGCGCGTGCGCGAGCGCTTCAGCGAGTCGGCCAGGGGCAAGGACGTGACCGAGAAGGTCACCCGGTCCGGAGTCATTGTCCGCAGGCGCCGCAAGCAGGCCCCGGCTGAGAAGGAAGAGGCAGCCCCGGCCCAAAAGGCCGAGGAGGAGCCTGCAGTTCCCGAGGCTGCTGAAGAGAAGGCCGCTCCACCCGCTCCGGAGGAAGAGGTTTTGGCAGAGCATGAGCAGGCCGCCGGTGCCGCCCCCCCTGAAGAAGAGGCCCAGGCCGGAGCCCCTGCGGAACCAGAGCCGGAGGAGCCCGTGCAGGAGCCGGCAGAGGCTGCGGAAGCCAAGGCGCCTGAGAAGGAAGCCACAAAGAGGAAACCCCGCAAGAAGGCCGAGCAGCCCTCCGTCAAGGTGATTTCCAAGCCCGAAATCGTTCCCGATGTCACCCCCGAGCGCAGGGCCACCGGTCTGCGGGGCAGCGGTGCTCCCCTGCCCACGCCGGAGCGCCCCGAGCCCAAGAAAAAGAAAAAGAAAAAGGACAAGCGGGTGGTGGACGTCTCCGGCATGTACGGAACCGAGGAGGAGCGCCGTCGTGCCGCGGTCGACTGGAAGCAGCGGCGCACCGTGCAGATCAAGGACAAGACCGGCGGCAAGGTCCGTCCCGGCAAGCGCCGCCCCGGCCAGGGTCGCCCGACCGCGGAAGAGCGCATGACCACACAGCCCACCAAGGCTGCCAAGCGCAAGATCAAGGTGGAGGAGGCCATCCGGGTCACCGACATGGCCAGGCAGATGGGGGTCAAGGCCCAGGAGGTCATCAAGGTTCTCATGGGCCTTGGGGTCATGGCCACCATCAACCAGTCGCTGGACATCGACACCGCGGGCCTGGTGGCCTCCGAGTTCAGCTACGAGGTGGAGAAGGTCGGTTTCTCCGAGCAGGACTTCATCCTGCCCCGCGAGGAAGAGAAGCAGGAGGATCTGCGCCCGCGGCCGCCGGTGGTCACCATCATGGGCCACGTCGACCACGGCAAGACCTCCCTGCTGG
>CAZUBS010000288.1:582-3479 GCA_964618595.1 uncultured Desulfohalobiaceae bacterium | reverse complement strand
CCGGCACCCTGCACATCCTGGAAGACAACTACGGGGACATCATCGCCAACATCGAAAAGAAGATCGCCTTCGAGGAGGAGCGCATCCTGCGCATGGAACGGGACCTGCGCAACAAGTTCGCCAGGCTGGAGGCCCTGCTCGGGTACTACGACCAGATGCAAGCCTCCCTTGATTCACAGCTCGGTCAGCTCAACAACAAGTAAAAAGGTGTGTTCATGTACAATCCCGCCCAGTCCTATCTGAAGACCCAGGTCACCACGACATCCCCGGTAGAGGTGGTGGTCATGCTCTACGACGGTGCCATCCGGTGCCTCTGCCAGGCAAGGGGGGAGATCGAAGCCGGGAACTACGCCCGCAAGGGGATCCTCATCTCCAAGACCCTGGACATCATTGCCGAGCTCGACGGCTGCCTCAATGTGGACAAGGGGGGTGAGCTGGCCGCGAACATGCACCGGCTCTACTTCCTGTGCAAGACCAAGCTGCTGCGGGCCAACATCGACATGGACACCGCCCTTCTGGACGAGGTCGTGCACACCCTGCGCCAGCTCAGGTCGGCCTTTGTCCAGATCAAGAGCGCCCCACCGGGAAAGCCCGGTGCTTCGGAGTCTTCCTCAGTTCCCCTTTGAAACGAGCGCCCGGGCTGCCACAGCCTTCACTCCACAAAACCCAACGGGAACCGTTCCCTTTTGGAAGGGTGCTCTGATGACCGCTGTCTGCATCTCCTGAGCCGACGCCCCAGCTGTTTACGTGCTCGCCCAGGTTGATAATCACCGAGGGAACCGGTAGACACGTACGGAGCACATCCCAAGAGGTAAGGAATGCAGATAAAATGTCCCAAATGCGGGTTCAGCCGAGACGTACCCGAAGAAAAGATACCCCCCCGCACCCAGCTGGCCACCTGCCCCAAATGCAAGCACAAGTTCAAGTTCCGAGAGCTTGCCTCACCCCTGAGCGTCGATCCGGGGGAACGAGCCAAACACCATGCCCCGACAGCTACGGCAGGAGAATCCTCCACCCCCGACCAGGAGACCTCCCCCCCGGGCAGGGAGCAATCGATCTGGGAGCAGCTGGAATCCCTGGGCTCGGAGGACAGCTCTTCTGACCGGGAGGAATCAGACCCGACCCGGACGCACCTCCCAGGGACTGCCGTTCCCTGGGAAAACCTGGAGTCCTACGGCCTGGTTCACGGGTTCTTCCAGACCATCAAGCAGGCCATGCTCCACCCCATGTCCTTTTTCGGGGGCATGTCCCCGGTTGCCGGGCTGGTCAAGCCACTGGTCTTTTTCCTGGTCATCTCCGAGATCCAGGCCCTGGCCCAGATCGTCTGGCAGCTCCTTGGCATCGTCCCCGGCATGCAGGACAATGGCGGGACCATCATCGGCATCAGCCTTGCCGGGCTCGGCTCCCTGTTCCTGCTCATCCTGCTGCCCATCCTGCTCACGGTGAGCCTGTTCATTTTTGCCGGGCTCTCCCACCTCTGCCTGATGGCCCTCAAATCCGCCTCGGGCGGTTTTCAAGCCACCTTCCGGGCCATGTGCTACGGCCGGGCCCCGCTCATCCTCTCCGTGGTCCCTGTCCTGGGCGTCCTGGCGGGCACCTTCTGGACCTTCTACTCCACCATCATCGGCCTCAAGCAGCTGCACAAAAGCTCCCTGCCCGCGGCCGCTGCAGGACTGTTCGTACCGATCCTGCTGTTCCTGGGCCTGATGCTCCTGCTTGTCAGCACCCTGGCCGGACAGCCGGGCGCAAACCCCTGAGCACCCCGAATGTGGAACCGAATTTGCAGTTTTATTTCCAGGTGGAAGGCCCGGTCCCGCTTGAAGCAGGAAGTCGCACCGGAGTCGTTCCGGACCACCACTGCCGAGCTGCGTGAGCTGGCGGCCCTTGCCGGGCAGCTGTGGCCCAGCGACCACCGCTTCCACTCCCGCATCCGGCGCATCCTGGTGGAGATGGAGCAGCTGGACGAGCTCACCGGCCGCCGTGAGTTTTTGCAGCTGCCCGTTGAAAAACGCATCGAGCTCAAGGAGAGCCTCCTTGAATCCCGCAAACAACTCCTGGAAACCGTCAAGACAGCGCTGCCTCCAACGGACCGTATCCAGTGATCCCCACGGGTCCGCTCTCCTGTTCGCGGTGCTGCTTTTCCCGCTGCTGCTGACCCTGAGCGGGTGTCAGCCCCGGGCCACCGCCTTTGAGCCGCATGTCTGGCCCCAGGTGGTCTACACAGACAAAGCCCAGGAGTTGGCCGCCCCTCTCTACCACGTCACCCCAGGCCACGCCGCGGACAAGCCGGACAAGGCCCTGGTTCTGCCCTTCACCATCAGTCAGGACATCGCAGACCCCGTGCGCATCGCCTCCGAGGTGGCCCGCATTTGCTGGCAGGCCTGGCAGGCAGAAGAGGTCTTTGATGAGCTCGAGTTCTCAAACGCCCCACTTTGGCCGGACACCTCAAGCGGTCTGCAAAAAGCCCGGGAGCTTGGCGCGGACGCGGTGGTGCTCGGGCGGGTCACCCATCTGCTGCTGGGCGGTTCCCAGGGCGACTCCTCGGTGGCGCTCCAGGTCGACGTGTACGACGCCTCCAACGGCCGGCTGCTCTGGTCCGTGGAGCACGCCGGGCGCATCGAGCGGATCAGGGACGAGGACTTCATCCTCTTCGTCAGGAAGAACCGCATGCCCGAGGGGTCCGGGATGATCCTGGTGCGCGACCTGGCCCTGACCCTGGCCCTGGCCGCGTGGCCCTGGCAGTGGCCCCTGACCGAGACGACAGTCACCCCCGGCGCAACAAACTCCACCCCAAGCACCCACCCGGGCACCCCAAAACACCCCAGACTCGCAGGCAGGCGCTGGGTGCTTGCTAGCGTCCCTCCTCAAGGATGCCCTGTTTCAAAGAGAGGCCGTGG
>CAZUBS010000288.1:0-572 GCA_964618595.1 uncultured Desulfohalobiaceae bacterium | reverse complement strand
GAAGTGCGTCGCGTCCATCCCCTCTCACATGGCCCAGCGTTGTATCGGTCGTTCCTGCCGGCGCTTAACCGCCACCGCAGCGTTCCAGCCTGGAATGTCCGACCCTGCACCTACTGCGTTCAAGAGACCATCTCCTGTCGTTCCTCGTAAAAGACACGGATTCGGCTGGGCATGAATGCCCACGGCCTCTCACTCGTGCGCTGACCAGGTACTCTTGAACCGGATGAATCTTTTTTGTCTCAGGTCAAGGACCCCTTCCTTCCCTTGTTGCAGGGTCCAGACGTGGACTTTCGTTTTCAAGGGTGGCACAGTCCCGGTTTACAATGTGTTCTTGCTGCTTACACTCCGGGTACTCCCGGTTGACGCCCCGTCTGCTCCAACACTGCGGCGGGAATTCTTTTCGGTTATCAAAGGAGTCCTTATGATCGGCATATCCAAGCTTTACTGCGGCAGCGTCGAGCCTTCGGACGCCCTCAGGTACGGGCGCCACTCCGGCAAGCTGCCCTCCCATCTGCTCCAGTTCTCCAAGGACAAGAAGCCCGTGGTGGTCTGGAACATGACCCGCCGCTGCA
>CAZUBS010000287.1:0-3485 GCA_964618595.1 uncultured Desulfohalobiaceae bacterium | reverse complement strand
CCTTCGCACAAGGCTACGGAGGGCAGGCCAGCGGGGATTTTTCAACGGCCTGCTACTCTGCCAGCGCAGTGAGGTCGTAGGTCGATGCCGACTCGATCCTGGCCTGCACCATCTGCCCCGGCGCGATCTGCTCCCCGCTGACGTAGGTCATCCCGTCCACCTCCGGGGCCTGGAACCAGGTCCTGCCCTGATAGAGGGTTGGCCATTCCGGGTCGGGGCGGTCCACCAGCACCCGGCGCACCAGGCCCACCTCCTGCTCCAGGATGGACGCGCTAATCTCCGCTTGAAGCTCCATCACGGCCTTTTGCCGCTTTTCCTTGACCCGCTGCCCGACGTGTCCCGGCAGCCCGGCCGCGGGTGTCCCCTCTTCAGGATAAAAGGTGAACACACCGAGATTGTGGAACCGTGCCCTGCGCACGAACTCGAGCAGGGCTGCAAAATGCTCTTCGGTCTCCCCGGGGTACCCGACCATCAGGCTGGTGCGCAGGGCGCACTCAGGAAAGTACTCCCTGATTCGCTCCACCACACCAACCGGGTCGCGGGTGAAGGGGCGGCCCATGCTGGAGAGGATGTCCGGATGGGCATGTTGCAGGGGGACGTCGAAGTAGGGAAGCAGAGCCGGTCCACACCCCTTGAGGAAGACGAGCAGCTCACTGGTCAGTCCGGCCGGGTAAAGGTAGAGGAGCCGCAGCCAGGTCAGCCCGGGCAGCGGGAGCAGGGCATCCAGGAGCTGCTGCAACCCCTGCTTCAGGCCCAGGTCGCGTCCGTAGGCGGTCACGTCCTGGGCCACCAGGGTGATCTCCTTGACCCCCCTTGCGAGCAGCTCTGCGGCCTCCCGGCGGAGCTCCTCCACCGGCCTGCTGGCCAGCGGCCCGCGCAGCGCCGGGATGGTGCAGAACCGGCAGCGGTTGTCGCACCCCTCGGCGATCTTCAGGTAGGCCGTGCCCGGCGGGGTGGACAGGACCCTGGGCCCGCTGCGGAAGCTCTCTCCACGCCGAAGCTCGCGGGCCAGGAGGGAGCCGATCTCCTGCTGCCCGGAAATCGGCAGCCACAGGTCCACTTCCGGGAGCTCGGCTTCCAGCTCCCGGCCATACCTTTCCACCAGGCAGCCCGTGACCAGCAGCAGCGGCTTGGGGACCACGTTCTTGACCACGGCGGCCGCCTCCAGAATGGCCTGCACCGACTCCTCGACCGCCGGACGGATGAAACCGCAGGTGTTGATGAGCACCACCCGGGCTTCCTCCGGGGTTTGCGCAGCCTCGAAGCCCTCCCCCAGGCAACCGAGCATCCGCTCGGTATCCACCAGGTTCTTGGGGCAGCCCAGGCTGACGACGTGCACCAAAATCCTGCCCTTTGTGTCTTGATTCAGCCCCATGTCCCTTGAACTCTCTTTCGATCAAAGCTAGAGGGGTTGCATTGGCTTTCTGCCCAGACCGGAGCCATATCCGAGAACCGGGCACGGCGCAAACCAGCTCCCGGCATTGCACAGCACTGAAATACGAACTATTCTCATTCTGTGTCCACCTCGAACCGAGCGCCCTTCTCAGTATGAACGAGACAATCGTACTCGCCACCCGCAACAAGGGAAAGATCGCCGAGATAGAGGCGGTCCTGGGGCTTCTCCAGCCAGGCCTCACCGTCCTGGGGCTGGAAGACTTTCCAGCCATCGGCGACATTCCGGAACACGGCACGACCTTCGAGGCCAATGCCGTGGAAAAGGCCCGGGTGGTGACCCAGCATACCGGGCTGGTCTCCCTGGCCGACGACTCCGGCCTGGAGGTGGACGCCCTGGACGGGGCACCCGGGGTGTACTCCGCCCGGTTCAGCGGGCCCGGGGCAACGGATGAAGCCAACAATCAGAAGCTGCTGCGCAAGCTTGCCGGCCTTCCCCCTGTGCAGCGCTCGGCCAGGTTCAGGTGTGTGCTCGCGGCCCTGGCCCCCGGAGGAGAGCTGCTGCTTGCCCGGGGGGCCTGGGAGGGACGCATCGCAAAAGAACCCAGAGGGGAGGGCGGCTTTGGGTACGACCCCTTGTTCGTCGACCCGGAGCTCGAGGTGACCGCTGCCCAGATGAGCCCGGAGCAGAAGAACGCACGCAGTCACCGCGGCAAGGCCCTGCGCTCCCTGGCGCAGCAATGGCCTGAATATTGTAAAAAGCTCCGTTCGGGGCACCACCCCCGGGCAATGTGACACTGAGCGTCAACAACCGGACAACCGATCCCTGACAAGGACACCATATGTGCGGCATCATTGGATACACCGGGCACCGTCCGGCCGTGCCACTGCTCCTGGAAGGCCTCCATCGCCTGGAGTACAGGGGGTACGACTCGGCGGGCCTGGCCTTCATCCAGAACAACAGGCTCCAGGTGGTCCGCTCCAGTGGCAAGCTGGACCAGCTGGAAGCCAAGCTGGCCTCCATGAACCGCCTGCAGGCCACAGCCGGGCTGGGCCACACCCGGTGGGCCACCCACGGTCTGCCCACCGAGCAGAACGCCCACCCCCACTGCGACCACGCCGACCGGGTCGCCCTGGTGCACAACGGCATCATCGAAAACTTCGCCATCCTGCGCCGGGAGCTGGAGGACGCCGGGGTCTGCTTCCGGTCCGAGACAGACACCGAGGTCCTGGTCCACTGCATCGCCGGGGAACTCGACAAGGACCAGGACATGCTCGGGGCCATCTCCCGCACCCTTTCCCGGGTGGAGGGTTCCTATGCCCTGGCGGTGGTCCACCTGGACGAACCGGGCACGGTCTACGCCGCCCGTCACTCCAGCCCCCTGCTCCTCGGCACAGGCACGGGGGAGAACTTCGTGGCCTCGGACATCCCGGCCTTCCTGCCCTACACCCGGGAGGTCGTCTTTCTGGAAGACGGCGAGCTGGTCCGCCTTGAGGCCAACTCCTGGGCGGTCTTCGACGCCGCCACCCTCGAGCCGCTGGACAAGCGGCCAAGCACCATTACCTGGGACATCCAGTCGGCACAAAAGGCCGGCTACAAGCACTTCATGATCAAGGAGATCATGGACCAGCCCCAGGTCATCCTGGACTGCATGGCCGGCCGGGTGGACGCTGACGGGGAAAAGGTGGTGCTCAAGGAGATCCAGGATCTCCCGGTGCCCGAGCACCTGCACATCGTGGCCTGCGGCACATCCTACCACGCGGGGTTGTGGGCCCGGCCCCTGTTCGAGGAGTGGGTGGGCATACCGGTCCAGGTCGAGATCGCCTCCGAGTTCCGCTACCGGCGCCATGTCCTGCGGCCCGGCGACCTGGCCCTGGCCATCAGCCAGTCCGGGGAGACCGCTGACACGCTGGCCGGCATGCGCCTGATCCGTGAACACTCCGTCCCGGTCGTCGGGCTGTGCAACGTGGTGGGCTCGTCCGTGGCCCGCGAGGCCGACAGGGTCGTGTACACCCAGGCCGGTCCGGAGATCAGTGTGGCCTCGACCAAGGCCATGTGCAGCCAGATGGTGGCCTTATTCCTCATGGCCCTG
>CAZUBS010000286.1:0-3491 GCA_964618595.1 uncultured Desulfohalobiaceae bacterium | reverse complement strand
TCTTCGTGCTGGACTGCCCTGCCACGAACAGAATGATCCCCGTGGATCCGTTGGCGGACTGAAAAGCGGTCAGGGCGTCCTCGTAGCGGTTGTAGTAGCGCAGCTTCTGCCTGGCCATGTCGAAGAGACCGTAGATGCTCATAAACCCTCCCTGTTTGGGAGAGCCCTTACAATATTCATGCCCGCGCTGTCCAGCTGAAAAACCTTCCACAACACAAGCCGGCAGTCCTTTGGCTCGCACCTGGACGGGAGCGGGCGAAGCTGGCCCTCAGCCACAAAAAGGAACAGGGAGCCAACCCATGCACCTTGACGAAAAACACATAGACGAGCTCAAGGCCTACCTGGAATCCGAGGAGTTCATCGAAGCCTTTGAGTACTCCCCGGAAGAACGCCGCTACGAGATCCTGGACTTCCTTGAAAAGGTCATGGAACTGGGCGAAGCAGCCGATGCCTCCGCCACCAAGCTCATCTTCAAGAACTCCGCTTTGGGCGCCCTCTACAAGGACAAGGCCCAGAAGTAGCGGTCCAGGCCCTGAATCCGGTAGTCCTGTTCCCCGACCAGGCGCCACGGCTCGGGGATTGCTTTTTCTGAGGGGGGTGGGTCGTTGCTCATGATCACGGTGAATCCCCCGGGACGCTGCAGCCCCCCGGCCAGCCGGAGCATGTCCTTCCAGGGACGAAAGGCCCGCCCCAGCACCAGGTCGGCCGGAACCAGGGCCCGGGGCAGATTTTCCACGGCGCCGTGAAAGACCTCGGTGCCCGGGATATCCAGCCGGGCCAGGACGTGGCGCAAAAAAACGGCTCGTTTCTGACGCACCTCGACCATGACATAGCGCCCCCTGTCCCAGACCAGGCGCAGGGGAATCCCGGGCAGCCCCGCCCCGGCACCCAGGTCCAGACAGAGGGGTGCACCGGGCAGGGGCAGGCCGTCCAGGAAACCGGCCAGGTGCATGCTGTCCATGACCAGGGTGGCAAGCATCTCCTGCCAGCTTTGCGGCCCCACCAGGTTCATACGCCTGTTCCAGGACTCGAGCAGCTCCAGGTAGCGGGCCAGGCTTTTTGCCCTGCCCTCGGGCAGGTCCCAGCCCAAGGATCGGCACTGCTGCCGCACCATCTTGGCTGTGGGTGGCTGAAGGTCGTGATCCATCGTGAACGGTTTCCTTGCGCCTCACTGTCGCTGGACAGAAAGCAGGGTAAAAGCACTGCCCTGGGGCAGACACGCATTCCAGCAATCCATAAAACATTTCCATCCGGGCTTTACGCCGGGGCAAGCCGTGCTTTACCTTACTCAGTGCAGCGGTTACAAGCTCCAGCGCGGGCGGGAAACCGCAGCCCGCGTCCCGGTGCGACAACCGTGTGCCCACCGGCGACCAGACCACTTCTGGAGATCATGCATGAACGAACAGCACAGCCGCAAGACAGCCGTTCTCTTCCCAGGCCAGGGCTCCCAGGAGCCCGGGATGGGCCGCGACGTGGCCGAGCACTGGTCCGAGGCCATGGACCTGTGGAAGACTGCCGAGTCAGTCTCCGGGATCCCCTTGCGGGAGATCTACTGGGACAGCGACGAGCAGGCCATGGCCGAGACCAGGAACCTCCAGCCCGCCCTGACCGTGGTCAACCTCGGCCTGTGGGGGCTTTTCCGCTCACAGGCCGGGGCCCACTACCTCGCAGGGCACAGCCTTGGCGAGTACTCCGCCCTGATCGCGGCGCAGGTGCTCGACCCGCGCAAGGGGCTGGAGCTGGTCGCGCTGCGGGGCAGGCTCATGTCCGAGGCCGGCTCCCACCAGCCTGGGACCATGGCCGCCATTGTCAAGCTTGATCAGGAGCAGGTCGAGGACCTGGTGCGCCAGTCCCGGGAAGATACTGGCCAGGAGCTCGTGATCGCCAACTACAATTCCCCGGCCCAATACGTGATCAGCGGGACCGAGGAAGCCGTGGCAACTGCCGCAAGCCTGGCCAAGGAGGCAAAAGGGCGGGCCATCCCCCTGGCCGTGAGCGCGGCCTTTCACAGCCCGCTCATGGCGGAGGCGGCCCGTGAGCTGGAGTCGGCCATGCAAAAGGTCGACTGGCGCGACGCGCGCATCCCCGTCCACCTGAACCTGTCCGCAAAGCCTGAGGTGGCCGGCCGGCGGATCCAAGCCGCCATGGCCCGCCAGATGACCTCCTCCGTGCTCTGGTCACAAATCATGCGCGACCAGTGGGAGCAGGGGGTCAGGACCTGGTATGAGGTGGGCCCCAAGGGCGTGCTGACCAAGCTTTTGAAGATGAACCTGGCCGACAAGGACGAGCCGTTTGATGCGGCTCGGGTCTCGAGCCTTGAACAGCTGGACCAGCACAAGTCCCGGCCGGGTAACGAATCTGCAACCACTGAGGCACCCTAAGACCGATATGCGAGCCACAACCACCCTGACCGCAATTCTTGACACGTGGCTTACGAGTCACGGCTGGACCTGGCCGGACAAGGCCGTGGTCGAGCCCCCCCGGGATTCCCGGTTCGGGGACATGGCCACCAACCTGGCCCTGGTCCTGTCCGGGCAGGCCAAAACAAAGCCCAGGGAGCTTGCGGAAACCATGCGCCGGGAGCTCGTGGGCTCCTCCGAGCACATCGCCTCCATCGAGGTGGCCGGACCGGGGTTTTGCAACTTCACCTTCACCCCCTCCTTCTGGCAGCAGACCGTGCCGGCCATCCACGAGGCGGGCGAGCGCTACGGCAGCAGCACCCTGGGACAGGGCACGCGCATCCAGGTCGAGTTTGTCTCGGCCAACCCCACCGGGCCGCTGCACTTCGGCCACGGCCGGGGGGCGGCCGTGGGGGACAGCCTGACCCGGATCCTGCGCTTCACCGGCCACGAGGTGGGCACCGAGTTCTACCTCAATGACGCCGGGCGGCAGATGACCCTGCTCGGCCTCTCGGTCTGGCTGCGCTACCAGGAGCTCTGCGGCATGGTCGTGCCCCTGCCCGATGACTTCTACAGGGGAGACTACATCGTGGACATCGCCGGGGAGCTGCACGACGAGTTTGCCTGCTCCTTGCTGCAGCAGCCCCCCGAAGCCGCGGTGGAGCTGTGCCGCAACTATGCCATGACCACGATCCTGGGGGATATCCGCTCGGACCTGAAGACCTTTCGGGTCGAGCACCAGGAGTGGTTTTCCGAAAAGAGCCTGCTCGATTCAGGCGCTGTGGAACGGACCTTCGAGCAGCTCAGCTCCAAGGGGCTGGCTTACTCCGAGGAAGGGGCGCTGTGGTTCAAGAGCACCCTGTTCGGCGACGACAAGGACCGCGTGCTGCGCAAGTCAGACGGGGAGCTGACCTACTTTGCCTCTGACATCGCCTACCACGCCACAAAGTTTGAACGGGGCTTCGACAGGCTCGTGGACGTCTGGGGCGCCGACCACCACGGCTATGTCCCGAGGATGAAAGCGGCTGTCCAGGCCCTGGGACACGCTCCCGAGGACCTGGAGGGGGTGCTGGTCCAGCTGGTCAACCTCCT
>CAZUBS010000285.1:0-3496 GCA_964618595.1 uncultured Desulfohalobiaceae bacterium | reverse complement strand
GTGCACGTGGGAGGCCTCGGGGGATGAACCGGTCAACACGGCCCTGACCCCGGGCATTTTTTCCGCGGCAGCAGTGTCCACGCGCTTGACCCTGGCGCAGGGATGGGGGCAGCGCAGGATGGCTCCGTAAAGCATGCCCGGCAGGCTCAGATCCGATGGGTAGACTGCGCTGCCGCTGAGCCTTTCGTACCCGTCCACCCTGGGAACTGGCCCGCCGATGACAGTGGTTGTTTCCCAGGGAGCGGGCTGCTGGCCCGGCTCCGGGGTCTCCGGGATTGCCATGCCCTGAATGTAGTAGGCATCCTTGTCCTGGCCCATTCTCACTCCTCACTTTTTGCGGGAGGCCGCATCCACGGCCTTGAAGATGTTGGGGTAGGCGCCGCACCGGCAGAGGTTGCCGCTCATGGCGCGGGGGATATCCGCGGGAGCGGGCCGGGGGGTGCGTCGCAGCAAGCCTTCGGCGGCCATGACCTGTCCCGGGGTGCAGTAGCCGCACTGGTAGGCGTCGTGCTCCAGAAAGGACTGCTGCACAGGTCCCAGCTCCTCGCCCCGCATCAACCCCTCCAAGGTGGTGATTTCGACCCCTTCGGCCTCCACGGCCAGAGTCAGACAGGCATAGCGCGGGGTGTCGTCAAGGAGCACGGTGCAGGCGCCGCACTCGCCACGGCCGCACCCCTCCTTGGACCCGGTCAGCCCCAGGTGTTCCCGCAGCACGTAGAGCAGAGTCCAGCGCGGCTCCACCAGCAGACGGCGGGTGCGTCCGTTGATGCGCAGGGAGACGGGGACGGTGGTGGTGGCGTCGAGCACCTGCTCCTTGTACGGGGCGCCGTGGCCGGAAACGGCGGACAGGGGGCCTGAAACAGCAACCGCCATGGCGCCGAATCCCATGCGGGTCAGAAAACCCCGCCGGGTGATGCCACGGCAGGAGCAGGTCGTGTCTGGGGAGTGGCCGCGTTTTTTCATGGGCATGTCCTTTTGTTCGGGGACAGGGATACCCCAAGCGTACCAGAAGAAACGACAAGTGCAAGGAATGCGGGCAGGAAAAGATTGCCCCCACAGGGAGGTGGCTGGTCTGGTTCGCGGGCTTTTCTGGCCACGCGCCTCAGGGGACACGAATCAGTCCGGGGTCTCCTCGGTCCAGGTGTGCCCGCACCGGCGGCACCTGCGCCTTTTGCGGCGGGACAGCAGGAGCAGGTCGGCCAGGAACCAGGACAGGAAGGGCAGCCACCAGCGGCCCCGAAAGGCGGTAGTGGATGCGCTCCCGCACCTGGGGCAGGTGGGAAGGGGCTGCTCATCAGGATCCGGCCAGGCAACGTCCTCGGCCGTGGCTTCGAGAACCTCCCGGGCCTTGTCCGCGAGCTCCCCTGGGACCTGGACCCGGACCCCGCCCAGGGCATTGGATAAAAACCAGTTCAGGGACACGGTCTCGGCATCCCTGACATAGGCCGGGATCCCGGCCGCCTCCAGCGCGGAACGCGCCAGGTCGGCCTCCCATGGGTAGAGGAAGGTCTTGACCGTGACCAGGTGTTCGTGGCGGGGCATCACAATGGCGGCTTGCAGTGGGGTGGGGCCGGGGTACTCACGGCTCCCGCCGGCGCCGGGCGGTCACGCTCTCCCCGCCGATGCCCCAGTTGTCCGTTTCCACCTCGTCGATGACCACCACCGTGGTCTGGGGGTTCTTGCCGAGGGTTTCCTGGAGCAGGAGGGTCACCCCGCGGATGAGCTCGGCTTTTTTTTCTGGGGTGGCCCCGTCCGGGGTGATTTTGATGTTCACAAAGGGCATGTGCGCTCTCCTGGCGGAAAGGCCGGTATATCGTGGTCAAATGATTGGCGGCGGCTCCTGCCTCGACCCGCAGGGCGGCGCTGGGTTTCAGGGCAGGAGCCCGCCGGTGGAGGGGACTGTCGACAAGCAGCTGCACAGGGAGCAACGGGCCAAAACGGGCGATCAATCTTCCCCGGGGTGGTACTTGAAGGAGAGGTTGAGCCGGGCCCGGAAGGCAGTGACCTTGCCGTTCTCGATTTTGAGGTCGAGCTTTTTGACCTCGGCCACGCGCAGGTCCTTGAGCGACTTGCCGGCCGCGTGCACGGCTTTCTGGGCCGCGTCCTCCCAGGACGATTCACTGGTGCCGATGACATCGATGACCTTGTACACGCTGTCCATGGGGTCCTCCCGAATGGTTGTGGGTGGGCAAACCGACTAGGGTATGCCCACTCCGGTCAGTGGCTCGCCGCAGATGGGGCAGCACTCGCGCCACAAATTGATCTTTTCCACGGAAAAGCCGTAGCGGTCGATGAGCAGCCCTTTGCAGATGCGGCAGTAGGTGTTCTCCCCCCTGTCGCCGGGGACGTTTCCGGTGTAGACGTGGTGCAGTCCGGTTTCCAGGCCGAGGTCCCTGGCCCGCCGCAGGGTGGTGATGTCGGTGGCCGGGTGGTCCAGGAGGCGGTGCGCGGGCGTGAAGGCGGTCACGTGCCAGGGGATGGCCGGGCTGATGTCACACAGGAACTGGGCCAGCTGCTTGAGCTCCAGGGGGGTGTCGTTCAAACCGGGTATGATCGTGGTGGAGACCTCCAGCCAGACCCCTGCCCGGTGCAGGCGGGCTATGGTCTCGAGCACGGGCTGCAGCCCGGCGCCGCAGTGCTGGGTATAGAAGCCTTCATTAAAGGCCTTGAGGGAGACGCTTGCCGCATCAAGCACGGGCAGCAGCTCGTCCAGAGCTTCACCGGTCAGATACCCGTTGGTGATGAAAACATTGCGGATGTCAGCCTGTCTGGCCTCCCTGGCAACGTCCAGGACATACTCCAGGAAGATGGTCGGCTCCACGTAGGTGTAGGCAATGGTGGCCGCCCGGCTGGATCTTGCCGCGGCGATCACCTGCTCCGGCAAAACGTCTTCTCCCAGGATGATGCCCTGCTCGCGGGGGGTGAGCGCCAGGTCGGCATTCTGACAGCAGGTGCAGGAGAAGTTGCAGCCCATGGTGCCGATGGAGGTGCACTGCGAGCCGGGATGGAAATGGAAGAGCCCGGTTTTTTCGATGGGCTCCAGATGGCGGGTGGCCAGCCGGCCGTAAACCAGCGTGTACAGGCTTCCCCCCTGGTTTTCGCGCACTCCGCACAACCCCCGCTCACCCGGCATGATCCTGCAGCGATGCGCACAGAGAAAGCACTGGACCTCTTCGTCCGTCAGGGCAGTGTAGAACCGGGCCTCTTTCATGACGCACCAGGGTGTTACAGAGACACATCGCCCATGTTAAAAATGTATCCCGAACAGGGTGATTTTCCAAGGGTGGAGCGCGAAACAATCCCGGCCAGCCCCGTGCTCAGATCCATTCCGGCTGCTCCACTGTGCGCTCGTTGCGCACATTGCCTGTGTTCAGGGTCGTCTTGGGTTCGATCATGAGCACATGGACCTCCTCCAGGGCAAGGGGCTTGTGCTCCACTCCCCTGGGAACGATGCACAGCTCACCAGGCCCCAGCTCCACCTCCCGATCCCGGAAGG
>CAZUBS010000284.1:0-3524 GCA_964618595.1 uncultured Desulfohalobiaceae bacterium | reverse complement strand
CAGGGGCAGGTTTCCTCCGTGACCATCAGGGGGCAGGAGATCGTGGGACAGCTCGGCGACGACAGCCGCTTTGTGACCTACACCCCCGAAGATCCCGGGCTCGTGGAAAACCTGGTTGCGAACAACGTCCAGGTCGAGGCCGAGCCGGAGGCGGACGCCCCGTGGTACGTCACGGTTTTCGTGTCCTGGTTTCCCATGATCCTGCTCATTGGCGTGTGGATCTTCTTCATGCGCCAGATGCAGGGCGGGGGGGGCAAGGCCCTCTCCTTCGGGCGCTCCAAGGCCAAGCTCATCACCCAGGAGCACACCAAGGTCACCTTCGAGGACGTAGCAGGGGTGGATGAGGCCAAGGAGGAGCTGACCGAGGTGGTCGACTTTTTGAGCGACCCCAAGAAGTTCACCCGCCTGGGCGGCAGGATCCCCAAAGGCGTGCTCCTGGTCGGCTCCCCTGGGACGGGGAAAACCCTCCTTGCCAGGGCGGTGGCAGGGGAGGCGGGTGTTCCTTTCTTCTCCATCTCCGGCTCCGACTTGGTGGAGATGTTCGTTGGTGTCGGGGCTGCCCGGGTGCGGGACCTCTTTGTGCAGGGCAAGAAGAACGCGCCCTGCCTGATCTTCATCGACGAGATCGATGCCGTAGGGAGGCAGCGCGGGGCCGGGCTTGGCGGGGGTCACGACGAGCGGGAACAGACCCTGAACCAGCTTCTGGTGGAGATGGACGGCTTCGAGTCCAACGAAGGGGTCATTCTCATCGCGGCCACCAACCGTCCCGACGTCCTGGATCCGGCCCTGCTGCGACCAGGCCGTTTCGACCGCCAGGTGGTTGTCCCCAGCCCGGATGTCCGCGGGCGCAAGAGGATCCTCGAGGTCCACACCCGCAGGACACCCCTTGCCCCGGACGTCGACCTGCAGGTCGTGGCCCAGGGCACCCCGGGCTTCTCGGGCGCCGATCTCGAGAACCTGGTCAACGAGGCGGCCCTGCAGGCGGCCAAGCTTGGCCAGGATCAGCTCAAGATGACTGATTTCGAGGAAGCAAAGGACAAGGTCCTCATGGGCCGGGAACGGCGCAGCCTGATCCTCAGCGAGGAGGAGAAGAAGACCACGGCCTACCACGAAGCCGGACACGCCCTGGTTGCGCGGCTTCTTCCGGACACCGACCCGGTGCACAAGGTGAGCATCATCCCCCGGGGCAGGGCCCTGGGTGTGACCCAGCAGCTTCCGGTGGACGACCGGCACAACTACTCCAAGCGTTTTCTGGAAAACACCCTGGCCGTGCTTCTCGGAGGTCGGGTGGCTGAAGAGCTGGTGCTGGACCAGGTCACCACCGGAGCCGGCAACGATCTGGAAAAGGCTTCCAGCCTGGCCCGGAAAATGGTCTGTGAGTGGGGCATGAGTGAGACCCTCGGCCCGCTGGCCTTGAAGGAGAATGCCGACGAGGTTTTTATCGGGCGAGAGCTGGCCCACCACAAGTCCTTCAGCGAGGAAACCTCGCGGCTGATCGACTCCGAGGTCAAACGGATCATTACCGAGGCTTACGACAAGGGCAAGCAGCTGCTCCAGGAAAACCAGGACATCCTGCACGCCATGGCCCAGGCCCTGCTCGATCGGGAAACCCTTTCCAGCGACGATCTCACCAAGCTGATGAACGGCGAGGAGCTGCCCCCGCCCGAAGTCCCGACTGGTCCCCGGGCCACCGGACAGCCACCTCAGGGTCGCGCCCGCGAATCACAGGCATCTGCGGAGGAAGAGGCCCGGGACGAGGAAAACCCCACCCGGGAGGGCGACGAGTTCACCCTTGAAGAGAACTCCTAGTGTTGCATCCCTCTTTATCGTCGGTACTTATGTGCGAGAAAAATGTCGGTTAATACTTCACGTCCCCGCGCAGGCGGGAATCCAGTGTCTTTGACTGGGATGGCCGTAAGATTCCTGGATTCCCGCCTGCGCGGGAATGACGTACCGTTAATTTTGCCAAGGTTGAACGCTTTTTCTTGTTACGTAACTATCGATCAAATTCATGGACGCACCACTAGCGGCACGGGCGGGATGTGAGCCGGGACGTTACATGGACAGTTTCAGGGGGCGGGGTGCTAGGGCCCGCCCCTTTTTTCATTGTCGGGATTTGCAATGTCACTCCCGACTCCTTCTATGACGGCGGCCGGTACAGCGAGACCGGCGAGGCTGTAGCGCACGGGCTGCACATGCAGGCCCAGGGTGCGGACATCATCGACGTGGGCGGCGAGTCCACCAGGCCGTTCGCCACGCCCGTGGACCAGGAAGAGGAGTCGGGGAGGGTCCTTCCGGTGGTGCGGGGGCTCCTTGCCGCCCGGGACGATCTGGTCATTTCCGTGGACACCTACCGGGCCGAGACCGCCCGTCAGTGTCTGCAGGCCGGAGCCCGCATCGTCAACGACATCTCAGCCTGCCGGTACGATCCGGGTCTGGTGGATGTCCTTGTCCAGTACCGCCCTGGGTATGTGCTCATGCACAGCCTGGACCGGCCCCAGCACATGCAGCGTGACCCCCGGTACAAGGACGTGGTCAGCGAAGTCCTGGGCTTCTTTGACCGTCACCTGGCGGCTCTGACCCGGGCCGGGTTGCCCGAGGAGAACATCGTCCTCGACCCGGGAATCGGGTTCGGGAAGAACCTGCAGCACAACCTCAGCCTGCTGGCGGGGATCCAGGCGTTCCAATCCCTGGGACGCCCGCTGTACGTAGGATTGTCCAACAAATCCCTTTGGGATAAGCTCCTTGGCCTGGCAGCCCATGAAAGGGTTACGGCCACGCCGGTGGCAACGGCACTCATGGCCGAGCGCGGCGTCTGCATCCACAGGGTGCACGAGGTGGGGCTGACGCGCCAGACCCTTGCGATCACCAGGGCGTTGCACCAGGGGCTTGCCCCCGCAAAGGAGGCTGGAAGGGAGTGATCCATGTTTGAGCTGTCAGGGCTCAGCCTGCCGCAGATATCCTGGCTGGACCTGCTCGATCTGACGATCGTGTCCTATGTGTTCTATCGCCTGATCCTGCTCATCCGGGGGACCAGGGCGGTCTCCGTGGTCTACGGCCTGCTGGTGCTGCTGATCATCTACTTTGTTGCCGGTCAGTTCGGGCTGTACACACTGCACTGGCTTTTGGCGCACTTTCTGGGCTCGATCTTCCTGGTCGTGATCATTCTCTTCCAGCGGGACATACGCAAAGCCCTGGCCGAGATGGGGGCGGGGAGGTTGTGGCGTTTCGGCAAGCCCCAGGACGAAAATCTCGACGAGCTCGTCCTGGCCCTGATGGACATGGCCCGGCGCAGGATCGGCGCTTTGGTCGTCCTGGAAATGAAGGTCCCCCTGAGGGACATGGTGGAAGGGGGGGTGCTCCTCGACGCCCTGCTGACCAGGGACCTGCTGCTGACCATCTTTCGTCCGGAGACACCCCTGCATGACGGAGCCGTGCTCCTCAGGGAGGGGCGGATAGCAGCTGCGGGGTGCATCCTGCCCCTGGCCGTGGGCCTCAAGCACAGGGCCAATCTCGGGACCAGG
>CAZUBS010000283.1:1594-3530 GCA_964618595.1 uncultured Desulfohalobiaceae bacterium | reverse complement strand
TCTTTGGGCCCAGCAAAGAAAGTAGGTCGCCCGGCAGGGCGAAACCCTGCCTTTTAAGGGTTTTACGAAGGAACATATCAAGCCTGCAATAGAATCCTTTGACACGATCTCTAAAAATCCACACAGAATGTCAAAAGACCAATTATCCTTTGAACTTCAAACTTCGGAACACTGATCCATCGAACGTCTAATACTACGAAGCGACCATGATCAAAGAGCTCACCATCGGCACCCGCGGAAGCGCCCTGGCCCTGTGGCAGGCCGAGCACATCAAAAGCCGCCTGCAGCAGCGCTACTCCGGCCTGTCGGTTGCGCTGAACATCATCAAGACCTCCGGGGACAAGATCCAGGACGTTCCCCTGGCCAAGGTGGGGGGGAAGGGGCTGTTCACCAAGGAGATCGAGGAGGCCCTGCTGGACGGGTCTGCCGACATTGCCGTGCACAGCATGAAGGACGTTCCGGCCGAGCTGCCCGAGGGGCTGACCCTCGGGGTCATCCCAGAGCGCGAGGAGCCCACGGACTGCCTGCTTTCGGAGCACTACGCCAGCCTCGAGGACCTTCCCGAAGGCGCTGTGCTGGGGACCAGCAGCCTGCGCCGCCAGGCCCAGTCCCTGCACCTGCGCCCCGACCTGGTGATCAAGATGCTGCGGGGCAATCTGGACACCAGGATTCGCAAGCTCAAGGAGGGGCAGTTCGACGCCATCATCGCGGCAGCTGCGGGGCTGAACCGGCTGGGAATCACAGCAACCCACCGCTTCCTGTTGGGGCCGCCGGACTTCCTCCCGGCTGTGGGGCAGGGCGCCCTGGGGCTGGAGTACAAGGAAGACAGGCAGGACCTGGAGGAGATGATCGGCTTCCTGGACCACCCGGCCTCGCGCATCTGCGTCACTGCGGAGCGGGCCTTCCTGCACCGCCTGGAAGGCGGCTGCCAGGTCCCCATCGCCGGCCACGCCAGGATCACGGCCAACAACACCGTGCACCTGGTCGGCCTGGTCTGCGACCTCAAGGGCGAGCGCACCGTGCGCCGGGAAGGCACGGCCAAGACCAGGGACGCCGCATCCTTGGGAACCGCCATTGCCGATGAGATCCTCGAAGCCGGCGGCCTCGAGATCCTGGAAGAGGTCTACAGGGAAGCTGAGTAAAGCGAAGATTTCATTAGCCACCCGCTCGAAGACTCGCTCGACGTACACAGAAGGACACAGACGAGAGGCAGGACGGAATTTCCAGTGGGCGACCTGCCCACAGGAAAGGTGCCGACCTGCGGCGCTGGGAGTGTTCTTATTTCGCCGCCAGGCGATGACACCTTGCCGCCGGGCAGGTCGCCCGGCTGCATTGTCTGTGTCCGTCTGTGTGCGCCGAGCGAAGCGGGTGGCAGAATTCTTCTTTTTTTAGGGAGCGACCGCTCCTTCTGCACGGAGTTCGTGCTCTTTTTCACTTGACACCTGCTGGCTGATTTGAGTAATCCTCCCTAAGATTTTGGGGGACGATAACCCGCTAATTTCATAGGTTAATTGCCGATTCGGCAGTTATTCCAGCGGTTAGGGTGCAACGCGTTGCCACCCGCTAGCCCGGAACGGGCCTGCTGGGCGACAGCTTTCATTCACGGGCAACGAACCCGAGAGCACATGCCTACACCAGACAACTCCGCGCACACCTTCGAGGGTTTCCTGGCCTCCCGCCGCGATGCCCTGCTCAAGCGCTGGTTCGAGCGCATCGTATCCACCTACCCTCAGGACTCCTCCAAGCTGTTCCGAAAAAAGGACCAGTTCCAGAACCCCGTTGGCCACACCTTCTGGACCGAGATAAGCTTCATATCCCACCAGCTGCTGCTGGAGCAATCAACTGCAGACCTGGCCGTGTACCTGGGTGCCATCGTCGGGAGCAGGGCAATTCGGGATAACACCGCCTCCGGTTCCGGGGCCATCCTCTTCCTGGC
>CAZUBS010000283.1:0-1584 GCA_964618595.1 uncultured Desulfohalobiaceae bacterium | reverse complement strand
GAAATGCCGGATGGGCCCCTGACCTCCAGGCCTTCGAGGACAAGGTCGACCAGCTCTGTCTGCTCGCCTTTGACCTGTATATGCAATCGCGGGAAAAGGTTTGGGAGTACAAAGCCAAGGAGGTCCAGAACAGGGTGAAAACCTTATTGCGAAGACACAAGCTGGTTTGCGACTTTTGGGAAGAGGGGGCTGAGGAGCTCAAACCACTGGGGGAAGTGAACACTCCAAAGCAAGGTCAATAGAGGAAGCGAGGTAGGCGTATATGAATGCTCTGTACTCATTGGTCCTGGTCTTAGCGTTGGTGGTCGTGGCCGTGCTCGGCGCAGGGGCGGCCGGGTGGACCACCTTGTTCGGGGTGTGGATCCCGTATTTTGCGGTGGCCTTCTTCGTCGTCGGCTTCATCTGGAAGCTGGTGGACTGGGGCAGGTCGGCCGTGCCCTTCCGCATCCCCACCACAGCGGGGCAGCAGTACTCCATGCCCTGGATCAAACAGTCCAAGCTGGACAACCCGTCCACCACCCTGGGGGTCCTGGGCCGCATGTTTTTCGAGGTGGTGCTCTTTCGTTCCCTGTTCCGGAACACCAAGATGGAGCTTCGGGACGGCCCAAAGCTTTCCTACGGTTCGAGCAAGTGGCTCTGGCTGTTCGCCCTGCTCTTCCACTACTCGTTCCTGATCATCTTTCTGCGGCACATGCGCTTCTTCACCGAGCCTGTCCCGGCCATTTTCGCCGGTCTGGAGTTCTTTGACGGGATCCTGCAGCTCGGGGCGCCCACGCTGTACATCACCGACCTGATCATCGTTGCCGCAATCACCTATCTCTTCCTGAGGCGGGTGGTCATCCCCCAGATGCGCTACATCTCCCTGCCGGCAGACTACTTCCCGCTCTTCCTCATCCTGGGAATCGCCGTGTCGGGCATCTTTCTGCGCTACTTCACCAAGACCGACGTGGTGGGCGTGAAGGAGCTGACCATGGGGTTGGCCAGGTTCCACCCCACCGTGCCGGAGGGGATCGGCGTCATGTTCTTCATCCACCTCTTCCTGGTGAGCTCGCTGCTGGTCTACTTCCCCCTGAGCAAGCTCATGCACATGGGGGGCGTGTTCCTCAGCCCGACGCGCAACCTGGCCAACACCAGCCGCATGAAACGGCACATCAACCCCTGGAACCCAGAGGTGAAGTTCCATCACTATGAGGAGTACGAGGACGAGTTCAGAGACCAGATGCAAGAGGCAGGACTGCCTCTGGAGAAAGAGGAGTAAGTCATGAGTGTGCCAAAGCCCGACCAAATGGCGAGGATCGACCACACCCCGCCGCGAAAGAACTGGATGGACGTGCCGGCTGAGTTCCGGCCCGGCATCTTCAGCTATCCCGGGAGCATCAAGTCCTGCTCCTACATGGGGTTTCCCAACCCCCGGGAGTGGTCGCCCATGGACGAGGACTGGAAGCTGCCGGACAACTGGCAGGAGATCGTGCTCAAGAAGTTCAGGGAGAACCTGAAGAAGTTCCGTTCCTTCAAGGTCTTCATGGACATCTGCGTGCGCTGCGGCGCCTGCGCCGACAAGTGCCACTTCTTCATCGGCTCGGG
>CAZUBS010000282.1:0-3548 GCA_964618595.1 uncultured Desulfohalobiaceae bacterium | reverse complement strand
TGTCCTGACCGTGCCTCATGCGGTCTTGATTTCCTGGCGGTAGAAGACCAGCGGCTCCAGGCCGTTCTCCACCACGGACTTGTTGATCACGCACTCCTTGACCCCGGTCAGGGAAGGCAGCTTGTACATGATCTCCAGCATGATCGACTCCATGACGTTTCGCAGCCCCCTGGCCCCCGTCCTTCGCGCGATGGCCCGGTGGGCGATGGACCTGAGCGCGTTGCTGGTGAAGCGAAGCCTGATGTTGTCCATCTCGAAGAGCTTCTGATACTGCTTGACCAGGGCGTTGCGCGGCTCGCTCAGAATGCGCACCAGATCGTCCTCGTCCAGCTCGTTCAGGGCGGCCATCACCGGGATCCTGCCCACGAACTCCGGGATCATGCCGAAACGGATCAGGTCCTCGGGGTGCACAAGCTGCAGGGTCTCGCCGATCTTCTTTTCCCCGGGCTTGCCGATCTTGGCCCCGAACCCCATGGCGCTGCCCTGCAGACGCTGCTGGATGGTGTTCTCCAGGCCGATGAACGCGCCGCCCAGGATGAACAGGATGTTCTGGGTGTTGAGCTTGATGAACTCCTGCTGGGGGTGCTTGCGCCCGCCCTTGGGGGGGATGTTGGCCTCGGTGCCCTCGATGATCTTGAGCAGGGCCTGCTGCACGCCCTCGCCGGACACGTCCCTGGTTATGGACGGGCTGTCAGACTTGCGGGCGATTTTGTCGATTTCGTCCACGTAGACGATGCCCCGGGAAGCGGCCTCGATGTCGTAGTCTGCGTTCTGCAGCAGCTGGACCAGGATGTTCTCCACGTCCTCCCCCACGTAGCCGGCCTCGGTGAGGTTGGTGGCGTCGGCAATGGCAAAGGGGACCTTGAGCACCCGGGCCAGGGTCTGGGCCAGCAGGGTCTTGCCGCAGCCAGTGGGGCCAAGGAGCAGGATGTTGCTCTTGTCCAGCTCCACGTCGTCCTTGTCGGCCCCGCTGTAGTAGACCCGCTTGTAGTGGTTGTGCACGGCCACGGCCAGGATCTTCTTGGCCTGCTCCTGCCCGACCACATAGGCGTCGAGCTGCTCCTTGATCTCGGACGGCGGCAGCAGGTTCCCGGTCTCGAAGCCTTCGACCACGTTGTCCTGGGCAATGATCTCGTTGCACAGGGTCACGCACTCGTCGCAGATGTACACGTCGGGTCCGGCTATGAGCCGCTGCACGCCCTCCTGGGTCTTGCCGCAGAAGGAGCAGCACAGGTCCGTGGTCACTGACTTGTCTTTGGGCATGGTGTCACCTAGTCGCGCTGTTTCTCGTCAAGCTCGGCCCGGGAGCTGAGCACCTCGTCGACAAGACCGTAGCTCATGGATTCCGCAGCACTCATGTAGTAGTCGCGCTCTGTGTCCTGCTCGACTTTTTTCAGGTCCTTTCCGGTGTGGTGGGACAAAATTTCGTTCAATGTTCCACGTAAACGGATAATTTCCCGGGCCTGAATGTCAATGTCCGTGGCCTGTCCCTGGAAGCCCCCCATGGGCTGGTGGATGAGTATCCTGCTGTGGGGCAATGCAAAGCGCATGCCCTTCTGCCCGGCTGCCAAAAGCAGGGCGGCCATGCTGGCGGCCTGGCCCAGGCACAGGGTGGCCACCGGAGCGGAGATGTACTGCATGGTGTCGTAGATGGCCAGCCCGGCCGTGACCGACCCCCCCGGGCTGTTGATGTAGAAGTTGATCTCCTTCTCCGGGTTCTCCGACTCCAGGAACAGGAGCTGGGCACAAACCAGGTTGGAGATGTGGTCGTCGATGGGGGTCCCCAGGAGAATGATGCGGTCCCGCAACAAACGCGAGTAGATGTCGTAGGCCCGCTCTCCCCGGCCGGTGGTTTCGATGACAATGGGAATCGTGGCGTGCGGCATGAGCTTCTCCTTCCGGCACCACTGGAATCGGACGGGCCGGAACTGTTCTGTTACCCGTGTCAGGTAATTTATCAGGAAAGACGGCTGCAGGCCAGCGCCTGCAGCCGTGACGGACCAGGTGGTCAGGACTGGCGAAAACCAACACCACGCCGGGGCGGACGGCCCGCCCCGGCCTCGAAACAACACTGCTTACGCGGCTTCCGTGGGCTCGGCAGGCTCAGACGAAGAGTCCGTGCCCGGCCGCAGATCCTTGGCTTCGACCTCCGTGATCGAGGCCGCATCATAGATCAGGTTCATGGCCTTGTCTGCCAGGAGCTTGTCCCGCAGGGCGTACATGAGGTTGTTCTGCTCGTGGTACTCCTTGAGGGACTTGTAGTCCTGCCCGCTGCGCACGGCCATCTGGTACAGGTACTGGTCGATCTCGGCCTCGGACACGGAGAGCTCTTCCTTCTCGGCCACGGCCAGGAGCAGGAGGTGGGAAGTGACCAGGGACTCGGCCTGGGGGCGGTGCTCCTCGCGCAGCTCCTCGCCGGTCTTGCCCAGCGACTCCAGGCTCCTGCCCCGCCGCTCCAGCTTCTCCTTGAGGTCGGCCACCATGCGGTCGATCTGATCCTCCACCAGAGACTCCGGCAAGGGGATGTCCACCTGCTCCCCAAGGTGGTCGAGGAGCTTCTTCTGGGCCACCGACTTGACCACCTCCATACGGCTCTGCCGGTAGGAGTTCTCGATGGCCTCCCGCAGCTGGGCCAGGTTTTCGAACCCACCGGCCTTGACGGCCAGCTCGTCGTCGATGTCCGGGAGCCTGCGCTCCTTGATGGCCTTGAGGGTGACCTCCATGTCAACGCTCTTGCCGGCCAGCTCGCTGTTGATGAAGTCCTTTGGAAAGGTCACCTCGCCGCGGCCGGTGCTGCCGGGCTTCTGCTCTTTGACCAGGGCCTCGAAGTCCTCCAGGGCCTGCCCTTCCCCCAGGGTCAGCTCGAAGTTCTCGGCCTTGACCCCCTCCAGGGGCTCGCCGTTGTCGTAGGCCTGGAAGTCGACCACGACCACGTCTTTGTCCACGGGCTCCCTGTCCTCCTTGACCAGAACCACGTCTGCCAGGTTGCCCCGGATGCGCTCGATGACCTCCTGCACGTCCGACTCGCTGACCTCCACCTTCTCCTGCTCCGCCTGGAGACCGTGGTACTCAGGCAGGTCGAAATCGGGCACCACCTCGAAGCTGAAGGAGTAGGTGAAGTCCTCCCCCTTGCTCAGCTCGCCCGCGTCCACGTCGATCTTGGCCAGGGGCTGGACCCCCATCTCGCCGAGAACCTGGTGGATGTGCACGTTGAGAAGGTCGTTGTTGGCCTCCCTGGTGACCTCCTTTTTGTACTTGCCCTCCACAATGCTCGAAGGGACCTTCCCCTTGCGAAAACCCGCCATCTGCAGGTCCTTGCGGTACATGGCCGTAGTCGCTGCCAGGGCTGCGTCGACCTCTTCCGCAGGCACCTGGATGGTCACCTTGCGCTTGACAGGGGTCTGCTCCTCGATCTGGTACTCCATGATAGTGTGCTCCTTCGTAAAAAATAGAAAAACAACAGCCTGGAAGACTCCAGGCCGCGTGACGTCGCTGGTGCGAGAGGGGAGACTCGAACTCCCACGGACAAGGGCCGCCAGATCCTAAGT
>CAZUBS010000281.1:0-3550 GCA_964618595.1 uncultured Desulfohalobiaceae bacterium | reverse complement strand
GGACAAGGTGACCATGCGCATCGGCGACGTTCGCAAGCTGCGCAAGTCGGGGTGAAGAGAAAGGGGCATGGCCCCCGTGGATCTGCCACCATTCGTGAGGGGTGGGTGGCTGGATTTTCAAAGAAAAAAGGCCGCGTCCAGGGACGCGGCCGTGCCGTCATGATGGGGTGAGTGAGGAGACTTGAACTCCCGGCCACCTGGGCCACAACCAGGTGCTCTACCTGACTGAGCTACACTCACCACCGGAGCGAGGGAAAATACGTCAGTTGGGCCGACCCGTCAAGGACGGGAGAAGCGAGCTCGAAGCTCGAAGCTGAAAGCTCGAAGTGAAGACATTTTCGAAACCCGAAGGGAGTCCGTCGACACCGTCTCGGGGACACTTGCACCTAACATCTCACGGAAGGGTTTTTTATAATGGACAAACTGATTATCGAGGGCGGTACGCCCCTGCGGGGGACGGTGCGCGTCAGCGGTTCCAAGAACGCGGCCCTGCCCATTCTGCTCGGTTCCATCCTGGTCAGCGGACAGGTGCGCATCTCCAACGTGCCCGACTCCCTTCGGGACATAGCCACCACCTTGAAGCTGCTCTCGCTTCTGGGCTGCGAGGTGCGCCCGGAAAACGGCTCCTTCGTGGTGGGAGCGGGCAACGGGCTGCAGCACGAGGCCCCCTACGACCTGGTGCGCACCATGCGCGCCTCGGTGCTCTGCCTGGGACCGCTGCTGGCCCGGCTGGGCCGGGCCTCGGTGGCCCTCCCCGGAGGGTGCGCCATCGGTACCCGGCCGGTGGACCTGCATCTGCGGGGGCTGGAGCAGATGGGGGCGCGATTCACCCTGGACTCGGGGTATATCCTGGGTCAGTGCAAGCGGCTCAAGGGGGCGCACATCCATTTCGACTTTCCCACGGTGGGGGGCACGGAAAACCTGCTCATGGCCGCGGTCCTGGCCAAGGGGCAGACCATCCTGGAGAACGCGGCCCGGGAGCCCGAGGTGGTGGACCTGGCCAACTTCCTGAACGCCTGCGGTGCGAACATCACCGGACACGGCACCAGCCTCATCCAGGTCCAGGGAGTGGAGGAGCTTGCCGGCTGCGACTACCGGGTCATGCCCGACCGCATCGAAGCCGGGACCTACCTGGTGGCCGCAGCCATCACCAACGGCGAGGTGCTGGTGGAGGAGTGCCCCTGCGAGTGCCTGGACGCCCTTTTGTTCAAGCTGCGGGAGATGGGCGTGCGGCTGCACGAGGAGGACGGAACACTCCTGGCCCACCGCAAGGGGCCGCTGCAAGGGGTGGACGTGGTCACCCAGCCCTACCCCGGCTTCCCCACCGACATGCAGGCCCAGGTCATGGCCCTGATGTGCCTGTCCAAGGGGTCGGGCATGGTCCGGGAGACCATCTTCGAGAACAGGTTCATGCACGCCCTGGAGCTGGTCAGGCTGGGTGCGGACATCAGGCTTTCCGGGGACACGGCCATGGTGCGCGGGGTGAAGAAGCTGGTCGGGGCCCCGGTCATGGCCTCAGACCTCAGGGCTAGCGCCTCCCTGGTCCTGGCCGGCCTGGCCGCGGAAGGCCGCACCGAGCTGAACAGGGTCTACCATCTGGAACGGGGCTACGAGAACATGGAGCAGAAGCTGCAGAACCTCGGGGCCTCGGTCTGGCGGGAGAAGGCCTGACACCGAAGGATTTTCCTGAAAAAAGACTGTTGCTTTTCTCTTTTTTTACTGATGTGTAACTTGTGTTTTTCAATTTCTGGACGTTCTTGACAGAATATTCTGAAAGAGACATTTCGAGTGGAAGATTTTATGCGGCTCTGAAAAGCTTCATGATCAACCATGCGGAGTGTCATGTCCCTTCACAAAAGTTTAGCCTCCTGTAAAAAGTCAGCTCCAAGAGAGTGCCGCGAACCTGAGGCAGCGGGCGGCAGGGAGTGGTGAAGCCGTCCGGACCCTGCCCACCCCTGCCCGGGCTCCTGCCCTGGCAGGTGCACCTGGTCGCGGCCCTGCTCGGGCTGGTGGCACTGCGCTGTCTGCCCGCCGCCCTGGTCTCCCTGTTCATTGTCCTTGCCCTGGAAAGAAGTCTGCGGCATCAACCGCTCAACCCGCTGAAGCTGGCAGTGAGCTTCCTGCTGGGTCTTGCGGTGGCCCATGCCGCATACCCGCCGGGGCCGCCGCCTGTGCCGCAGTGGATGGAAGAACGCCGCACGGTGCAGGTAGAGGGGGAGGTAGGCGAGGTCAGGCCCCGGCCCGGCGGGCGGCTCCAGGTCGTGCTGCGCGATGTGGTGGTCGAGACGGACGGGACAGTGCAGGAGCTGGCCGGGGCAATGGTCTGGACCTGGGAGAAGCCCATGGGCTTCCCAGGTCCCGGGCAGCAAGTGCGCGCCATGCTGCGGGTCAAGCCGGTGCACGGCTTTGCCAACCCGGCTGGGTGGGACAGCGAGTTCCACTGGCGGCGGCAGGGGGTCCTGTACCGCAGCTACAGCCGGGGGTTCGTGCAGGGTCTGTCCATCACCGGTGAACCCGGGAAGCTGTGGAGCGTGCGCCAGAAGGTCAGGTCCAGGCTGCTGGCCCGGATCCCCGAAGGGCAGGGTGGCGCCCTGCTCGTGGCCCTGCTCCTCGGCGACAGGTCCCTGCTGCAGGACACAACGACCGACCTGTTCCGCAGGGCCTCCCTGGCGCACGTGCTGGCCCTTTCCGGGCTTCACCTCGGCTTTGTGGTTTCCCTGGGCTGGGGGCTGGCCTGGCTGGCCGGAAGATTCCGCCCGCAGCTGTTTTTGAGGGTGCCGCGCCAGAAGCTCGGCGTCCTGGCGGCCACGCCGCTGGCCCTGTGCTATCTCTGGCTGGGCCAGGGCGTGCCCTCCCTCGGCCGGGCCGCCCTGATGTTCTTCTTCTGGGGGCTGCTCCTGCTGCGCGGGCGCAGAAAGGTCCTGGTGGACGGCCTGCTGCTCGCGGTGCTGGTCCTGGTGGCTGCAGAGCCCCTGCTGGTCTATGATCTGGGGCTGCAGCTCTCGGTCACGGCCGTGGCCGGGATAGGTCTGACCTGGCACCTCCTGGGCCGGCGGCTGCAGCGCAGGGTGCCCCCGGTGGGGACAACCCTCCTCCCGCTCAGGCCGGCCCTGGCCCTGCTGACCGTCAGCCTGGCCGCCAACCTGGTGCTGCTCCCGCTCACTGCCAGGGTGTTCGGCCAGGTCAGCCCGCACATCCTGCTCAACCTGCTCGCTCTGCCCTGGGTGGGCTTTGTGGCGCTCCCCCTCGGGCTGGCCGGGCTGGTCTGCGCGGTCGTGCCCGGGCTGGGGACGCTGGCGGGCGTGGTGCTGCACCTCGGGGGCACGGCCCTGGAGGCGGTGCTTGCCGGGCTGCAGCAGCTGGACAGCCACGGCCTGTTGCACGTCTGGACCGTGTGGCGGCCCACCTGGCCGGAGATGATCGGGTACTGGCTGGCGGGGCTGCTGCTGGTCAACGGGTGGGACCGCCCGCGCAGGATACCGGGGGGCTTGCTCGCCCTGTCCCTGGCCCTGCTGCTCCTGCCCCACGTTCTGGCTCTGACACGGGATGC
>CAZUBS010000280.1:0-3563 GCA_964618595.1 uncultured Desulfohalobiaceae bacterium | reverse complement strand
TCATGAGCAAGGTGGTGCTGGGCTTCAAGTCGCCCTACCGTGACGAGTACGGCGAGAGCCACGCCGGCGGCCGCCTGGCCCTGGCCCTCAGGTTTGCCGGGTACGACGCCCTGGTGGTCACGGGGCGGGCCGCGGCGCATTCCTGCCTGGTGGTGGGCAGCCGGGAGTTCGCCCTGGAGGACGTCCACTACCTGTGGGGGCGGGACGTGTTCACCACGGGCAAGGTGCTCAGGCGCATGCACAAGAAGCACTCCGGCCACCGTTCGATTCTGCGCATCGGGCCGGCCGGCGAGAACCAGGTGGCCTACGCCTCCATCAACGTGGACACCTACCGCCACTTCGGACGGCTGGGCGGTGGGGCCGTCATGGGGGGCAAGAACCTCAAGGGCATCATCGTCAACGGGGACGGGAGCTTCTTCCTGCCCAAAGGCAAGGCCTACCCCAAGCTCTACCAGTCGGTGTACGAAGCCATCACCGAGCCAAAGATCATGCACAAGTACCACGACCTGGGCACTGCGGTGAACCTGTCCGTGCTCAATGAGCTCAAGGCCCTGCCCTGGAGCAACCTCCAGGCCACCAGGGACCCGGGCATCGACGGCATATCCGGGGAGACCTTTGCCCGGGACCTGCTGCTCAGGCAGACGGCCTGCGCCGGGTGCCCCATCGGCTGCATCCATGTCGGGCTGCTCAGGGAGCGCTTCGGCAAGGAGCACGAGTACTACTACCGCCAGGTCAGCTACGACTACGAGCCCATCTTCGGCCTGGGCTCCATGCTGGGCATGCAGCGTGCCCAGGACGTGCTCACCCTGCTCGAGGACGCGGAAAAGCAGGGCCTGGACGTGATCAGCTCGGGCGTGGCTCTGGCCTGGGCCACCGAGGCCCTGGAAAAAGGCCTGGTCGGTCAGGAAGAGACCCTGAAGCCCTTGAAGTTCAACGAGCTCGCCCCCTACCGCCGCGCCCTGGAGCATCTGGGGGCCGGGGAGAACGACTTCTACCGCACCCTGGGCCAAGGCGCCCTGGCCGCGGCCCGTGTCTACGGGGGCGAGGACTTTGCCTGCGTGCTGGGTCAGGAGATGGCCGGCTACGCCACGGGCGAGACCTACGCCGTTTCCCAGGCCTACGGCTTCCGCCACTCCCACCTGGACAGCGCGGGCTACGCCTTCGACCAGACCACCGAGGAGCGGGACGTCCAGTCCGCCGTGGACTTCATGGTGGAGGAGGAGCGGCTCAGGGTGGGGACGTGCGGCATGGTGGCCTGCCTGTTCGCCCGCAAGGTCTACACCGAGCCCCGCCTGCAGGAGTGCCTGTCCGCCCTGGGCCATGAGCAGCTGGCCGGGGGCTTTCCGGAGCTGAGCCGCGAGGTGCAGCAAAAGCGCTGGCAGCTCAAGTTCGCCACCGGCTACGACCCGGACACGGTCACCATCCCCAAGCGCTACCGCGAGGTGGTCACCTGGAAGGGGCCCATGGACGAGGCGTATATGAACGATCTGGCCGGGGCCTACAAAAAGGCGGTGCGGGAGCTGGCGGGGGAGTAAGTGATCCGGGTGTCCATTGGAGACGCATCAAAGCAGCCTGCTGTCGAACTCGAAACGCTCCACACTTCGTATCGCGACCTGCTCCATATCCGGATGTTGTGGATTGAGGAGCAGGTTGTGTTCCGCGGCAACCAGTGCGGAAGGGACCTTGAGGACCAGGGTTCGGTTTGACCGGATCCAGGACTCTCCGAGCCGCTGCGTTTCCGGCCCGGGCGGACTTGCCTTCCATCCCGAGGGAAGCACGGATTGGTCGAGGACTTCGACCGTGATTTCGTCGGGGATGAAGAGATCGACCAGACAGTATTTCCTTGGTACAAACGAGGCCGGAATGTGTGCCAGCACCTCCAACGCGGCCAGGGCGCGGGATGAAGCCGTGTAGATGACCGGCAGCCCCATGGGGTGCCATCTGCCGGACGCAAGCCGTGAACCCGTACCCGAGAGATCACGGGCATACGGTTCCTTGGTGATCCGGTACAAATGCATCAGGCCAGAATGCCATGTTCGATGCGGGTCAGCTCGTGCAAAACGATCTGGCGGCCGTAGGCTGAATCAAGCAGGTCCATGGGTACCTTGCCGCCCAGGGCTTGGCTGGGATGATTGAGCCAGCCCAGAAACCTGTCCGTCTCCTCAAAGACCTCCTCACCCCGGGCGTAGATCTCAGCCAGCTTGAGCACCTGCTCCGAGACCAGCCGGTTGAAGGGCTCGTCCTCGTGCTTGCGCTGAATGGTCCTTTCGGAAATGGAGAGCATGGCCGACAGGCGAGCGCTGGTAATACCCATCCGTTTGGCCAGGTTTAAAAGAGAGCACTTCTTCACCCCCCGCCGGCTCGCCTCGATCAGATCAAATTCTGTATTGAGCGGCATATCCAGGCAATCAAGCACCTGATCGATTTTTGAAAGCTGCACGTGACCTCCTTGGCGGACATTTGTCTATCTAGTATGCGACAAATGTCAGACTGGGTCAAGGTCGGATCGAGAATAAAGCGCCGTCCATGCCTTTCGCCGCACACGCTCATGCCCTCGTCCAGGTATCCGACCAGGGAGAGAAAAAGAACTCGATGATCCGCTTCTTGCCGACGGTAGTTGAGGACCTGAAGCTGGAAGTGTTTCCTAACCTCAAAGCCAGCGCACCCAGTTCCGCCTGTCGCGTGCGAATGTGAGGAGAAATTCCTTCTATGGCAGCGGTGCGTAATGTGCCGGACATGTCCAGGAAGAAAGTAGCGATTGGCTCTTGGCATGAGCGTCAGAGTCAGGGTAGAGATGCAAAAAGCTTAGAATCCCCATTTTGGTATCAAAATGGCGGTTGTAAGGCTAAAATCAAGCAAAAATTCTACGTATTTGCAAAATAATCAACGGGTTGGCTCGGTCCGACCCTAGACAACAGACACGGTGTCGGGGTCGGTATCGGAATCGGTATCGAAAGGACTGAAGATGGGCTTCGGACACGAGAAACTGGATGTATACCGCACGGCGATCGAGTATGTCGGCTGGGCCTATCGATTCTGCCAAGGCCTGAAGGGCCATCGCAACGCCAAGGACCAGCTTCTGCGCGCTTCACAGGCGATCCCGCTGAACATTGCCGAAGGCAACGGCAAAGCTACCGATGGTGACCGACGGCGCTATTTCGAGATTGCACGGGGTTCCGCGTTGGAGTGCGGGGCCGTTCAGGATGTCCTGCAAGTCTGTGGTGCGCTTTCGGCGCAGGAGAACGCAACCCGCAAGGCCTTGCTGGACCGTATCGTGGCAATGCTGACGAAACTTGGGCGGCGAGGCTACGCGGTTCGTGAGGATCAAGCACAATACACAGCGGGGATCGATCCCGATCCCGATTCCGACCCCGACGCCGAGGGGAACCAAGAGCAGACGGATCGCAAACCATTGATTGCAAGCGACGGCTGAAGCTTCGCCTGAGCCGCACTTTGGCGGAGCGACTTCGGTGTCGGTGTCGGGGTCGGTATCGGAATCGGTATCGAAGCGGGGCCGTTCAGGATGTCCTGCAAGTCTGTGGTGCGCTTTCGGCGCAGGAGAA
>CAZUBS010000279.1:0-3564 GCA_964618595.1 uncultured Desulfohalobiaceae bacterium | reverse complement strand
CGAGGAGATCACAGGGGTGCGCATCGATCCCCCCTTCAACAAGAAGGGGGCGGAGATCCTCTTCATCTGCCCGTCGGGCGACGTATTCGCCGACCCCGGGACCTATACCTACATGGGCTACCTGATGCTCTTCGAGGCCATCGGCCTGGACTACACCCTGTCCACTTATGCCTCGGAGGGCGGCAACTTCGGCCTGTTTACCTCCAACGAGGCCATGAAGCGGCTGAACAGGAAGATGTACGCTGAGGCCGAGCGGCTGGGCGTGAAGTGGATCCTGGGCGGGGAGTGCGGCCACATGTGGCGGGTCATCAACCAGTACATGGAGACCATGAACGGGCCGGCCGACTTCCTGGAGGTGCCCAGAAGCCCCCTGACAGGCACGGTCTTCGACAGTGCCAAAGGCACCAAGATGCTGCACATCACAGAGTTCACGGCCGACCTCATCAAACACGGAAAGCTCAAGCTGGACAAGAGCCGCAACGACAATCTCAAGGTCACCTACCACGACTCCTGCAACCCTTCGAGGGCCATGGGCCTGTTCGAGGAACCCAGGTACATCATCAACAATGTCTGCAATCACTTCTACGACATGCCCGAAGGCACCATCCGTGAGCAGACCTTCTGCTGCGGGTCGGGTTCGGGCCTGAACAACGAGGAGTTCATGGAGATGCGGCTTCGGGGAGGCATGCCCAGGGCCAACGCGGTCAAGCACGTGCACGACAAGTACGGCGTGAACATGCTCTCCTGTGTCTGCGCCATCGACCGCGCCGTGTTTCCTCCCCTCATGGACTACTGGGTCCCGGGCGTGGACACCACGGGTGTGCACGAGATGGTGGGCAACGCCCTCATCCTGCCCGGGGAGAAGGAACGGGAAGTCAATCTGCGGCAAGAGCCCTTGCCGGGGAAGGAGGGGTAAGCCATGCAGGACAGCGGCAAGATCATCACCGGGATCGTCATCTTCTTGGGATTGATGACGTTCCCCTTCTGGTACAACGTGGGGAGGGCGGCGTATGAGCGGCCCGAACTGGAGCTGCCCAAGGACGTGGAGCAGTGCATCGAGGCCACGGAGTGGATGCAGGCCGAGCACATGGTGCTCCTTAACGACTGGCGTGACGTGGTCGTGCGCGACGGCGAGCGGATCTACCACGCCACGGACGGCAAGACCTACAACATGAGCCTGCAGAACACCTGCATGGAGTGCCACCAGACCAAGGAGAAGTTCTGCGACCGTTGCCATGACACTGCCGCGGTCAGCCCTTACTGCTGGGAGTGCCACCTGGAGCCGATAGAGGAGGAGTCGTAATGGACAACAACAGGAGAAAGTTCCTCAAGATAGCAGGTGTCGCGGCTGCGGTCGGCCTGGGCGGGAGCATGCCGCTGAAGGCGCTCGGGGGCTACGAGCCATACATCAAAAAGTACTCCGAGGACCCGGACAAGCTCCACGCCCGGCGCTGGGGCATGGTCATCGACACGCGCAAGTTCGAGTCCGAGCACGACTTCGAAAAGGTCATCGAGGCCTGCCACACCGTGCACAACGTGCCGAAGATCGATTCCAAGCAGGAGATCAAGTGGATCTGGACCGATCATTACCACGGCGTCTTCCCCGGTACGGAAAACCCCTACATTGCCAAGGACGTGGAGCACAGGGAGTTCCTGCTGCTGTGCAATCACTGCGAAAATCCGCCCTGCGTGCGGGTCTGCCCCACCAAGGCCACCTTCAAGCGGGAGTCTGATGGGATCGTGCTCATGGACTTCCACCGCTGCATCGGGTGCCGCTACTGCATGGCGGGCTGCCCGTACGGGGCCAGGAGCTTCAACTTCACCGACCCCAGGCCGCACATCCCGACCGAGCTGAACAGGGAGTTCCTCACCAGGTCCAAGGGTGTGGTGGAGAAGTGCAACTTCTGCGCTGAACGGCTGGCCCAGGGGCTGATGCCCGCCTGCGTGGTCGCGGCCAATGAAGAGGTGGCCCAGGGGGCCATGGTCTTCGGCGATCTCGAGGATCCCGGGTCGGAGATCAGGAAGGTGCTGGCGGAGAACTTCACCATCCGCCGCAAACCCGAGCTTGGGACCGAGCCGAGCGTCTTTTACATCATCTAGAGGGGCGAGCCATGCTGGAAAAAGCCATCTACGGAGACAAGAAGTACTGGGCCTGGGTCATATTCCTGCTCGTCCTGATGGGTCTTGGGAGCGGGTTCTACGTGATGCAGTTCCAGGAGGGCCTGACCGTCACCGGCTTGAGCCGCGACGTGTCCTGGGGGTTCTACATAGCCCAGTTCACCTACCTGGTCGGCGTGGCCGCCTCGGCGGTGATGCTGGTGCTGCCCTACTACCTGCACAACTACAAGAAGTTCAGGAACATGATCATCCTGGGCGAGTTCATGGCCATCGGCGCCGTGATCATGTGCCTGGGGTTCATCGTGGTCGACCTGGGCCAGCCGCAGCGGCTGATGAACGTGATCAGGTACCCCACGCCAAACTCGATTCTGTTCTGGGACATGGTGGTCCTGAACGGCTACCTGCTGCTGAACATCGTCATCGGCTGGCACACCCTGCACGCCGAGAAAAAGGGCGTGAAGCCCGCCGGCTGGGTCAAGCCGCTCATCTACCTGTCCATCTTCTGGGCCTTCAGCATCCACACGGTCACGGCCTTCCTCTACCAGGGGGTTCCGGGCCGGCACTATTGGCTGACCGCGATCATGGCCGCCCGTTTCCTGTCCTCTGCGTTCTGCTCCGGACCGGCCATCCTGCTGCTCCTGGCCCTGCTGGTGAAGAAGATCACCAAGTACGATCCCGGCAGGGAGGCCGTCCAGACCCTGGCCAAGATCATCACCTACGCCATGTGCATCAACGTGTTCTTCTTCCTGCTTGAAGTGTTCACGGCCTTCTACAGCAACATCCCCGGGCACATGCTGCCCATCAAGTTCTTGTTCGTTGGGGTGCACGGCCACGCCCCGCTGGCCATCTTCATGTGGACGGCGGCCGTTCTGGCCATCACCTCTCTGGTTATTTTGGTCCCCCCCAAGTTCCGCAACAACATGGAGCTGCTGGTGGTGGGGCTGATCGCCCTGGTCATCGCCACCTGGATCGACAAGGGCATGGCCCTGATCGTGGGCGGCTTCACCCCGAACATGTTCGAGGGGGTGACCGTGTACCTGCCCACGGGGCCTGAGCTGATGATATCCCTGTTCGTCTACGCCACCGGCGCGCTGGTGGTGACCATTCTCTGGAAGGTCGCCATCGGGGTGAAACGGGAGATCGGGGAGCTGGAGGCAGAGCACCCCAAGGCCCTGGATGTCCCCCTGGGGGGAAGCAAGAGCTGAGCAATCACCTCCACACGCAAGGAGGTACTTCCGGCAGGCCCGTCCCATCCCGGGGTCGGGCCTGCTTTTTTCTCGACCAGAAAAGAAAAGGTTTCCTTCTGTTTGGCAGGCCTTGCCGCATCGTTCTGAAATGTTTACCTTTTCTATCTCAAGAAAGCTGCTTGCGACCTGCCGCCGTCCAGGTTTACAGCCGGATACGACAGGTGTACGGAGCCGTTTGTTGCAACGGGGCACCCTTCCC
>CAZUBS010000278.1:0-3578 GCA_964618595.1 uncultured Desulfohalobiaceae bacterium | reverse complement strand
TTCCTGATGCGGCGCATGAGATCCAGATCCTCCATGATCGGGATGGGCCGGTAGCCCCCGAGCTCGAGAAAGAACAGCCGTTGCACGAAAATGGCCTGGTCCCCGTAAGGCACCCGGGTCAATCGGGAACGCAGCGAGCCCACCCTTGAGATCAGGCGCAGCCCCGGGTGTTGCGAGTCGATCTTCAGGTCAAAGGCCCCGGCCTTGACAGCGGGGCTGCTGAGCCCCTGGGAGATCAGCGTGAAGGCTCGGGCCGGAAGCAGGGTGTCGGCGTGCAGAAAGAGGAGCACGCCGCCGCCGGCCTTGTGGGCACCGGTGTTCATCTGCCGGGCCCTGCCGGCAGATGAGCGCAGACCAATCACCCCCGGCCGGTCCAGGGCGTTCAGCGTGGAGCCGCCAGGGTCGCCGTCCACGACCAGTATCTCCACATCTGCACCCTGCTCCAGAGAACGCAAGTGGTCGATCAGGGCGTTGATCCCCGACCCTTCGTGGAGCACGGGGATGATGACGGAGACGGCCGGGTGCATGGTATTCACGGACTCCTTCCCGCACAGTGTAAGGGGAAACAGGAAAAGCGTCGAGGCTCCGTGCCAGGGCCCAGGGGCACAATGCGCCTCAGTCTGCCCAGGTAGTCCTTGCTTCTCCCCATTCACCCGTTTTCCTGCTCCGAGCTTCCCTCCTTCGCATAAAGCTGCGGAGGGCGGGCCAGCTTCGAGCTTTCCCCCTCTTGCACCACGTCCCGAAAAGGGGCAGTTTCAGGCAAACGAACACAACCAATGGAAGAAGCATGAGCCCATCCAGAGATCCTGCAAGCAAGATCCTCACCCTGTCGGCATTCAAGGAGCTGCGCCGCGCTCTGCCGGCAGAGGCCAGGGTCGTCTTCACCAACGGCTGCTTCGATCTGCTGCACCCGGGGCACGTGGAGTACCTGCACAAGGCCAGGGTTCTTGGCAACATCCTGGTCGTGGGCCTGAACTCGGACGCCTCGGTTCGCAGGATCAAGGGGGGGCACAGGCCCATCAACCCTGAGGGAGAACGGGCCTATGTGCTGGCCGGGCTGGAGAGCGTCGACCACGTGCTGATCTTCGAGCAGGACACCCCGCTGGAGCTGATCAAGGAGGTCCGGCCCCACGTGCTGGTCAAAGGTGGGGACTGGCCCGTGGCTTCCATTGTCGGGCGTGAGGAGGTCGAGTCCCGCGGTGGGCGGGTGCTGAGCATTCCACTTCGCACGGGCTTCTCCACCACCGGTCTGATCAGCCGCATCCGCGGCTCGCTCACGGCAGAGGGGGTGGCCGGAAAGAGGTGAGCACTTTGTTTCCGGCCTTCAGGGCAACGCCCGCTCTGCCTCAAGGCCCTTTTCCCGCGCTCAGAGTCCGGGGTGTCGCTTTACCAGAATGGGGGGAACCATGAACGCCAGGATATTGCACATCTTCAGGAACACGCCCTTTGGCAGGGAGACACTGATGCAGTCCGCGCTGTTCGCCGGGCGGCTCGGCCTGGACCTGGTGGTCTACGTTCCGAAGGAAAAAAAGTTTCTCATGTACTTCGAGCACGACGCGGTGCAGGTGGACCTGGACGATTCCTACCTGCGCATGCCGGAAAGCGCTGACAGGCACGCCAGGGAAATACTCGAGTCTTTCGAGATAGAGCCGCACTTTGTTTCACCGGGTTCCTACACCGCCTCGACGCTGCCCGACGTGCCCACGGATTTCGAGTTCATGTGCTGTCCCCGGGCCATCAGCGATCTTTCCGCCAAAATCGGTCTGGGCTACATCGGCTCCAAGGTGCGGCAGATCCTCAAAAGCGCCCCGTTTCCCGTGCTCATCCCCAGCCCGGTTTTCAAGCCCTGGACAAGTGTGAGCGTGCTCTTTGGCGGCTCGGAACCGTCACTTCGGGCCCTGCGGCTGGGGCTCAGGATCAGCCGGGAAACCGGGCTGCCCCTGGATCTGTTCACACAGGCCGAGGGACGGGAGCGTGGCGTGTTCGAGGCGGCCGTGGAAGGGGCCGGGCTGAGCGACCTGCTGGAGCAGCACCTCCGGAGGTGGAAGGTCTTCATCAGCGGCAGCCTGGAGGACAACCTCTATGCAGTGGGCCACGACAGCCTGGTGGTGCTGGGAGCCTACGGACACGGAACCATCAAGACCCTCATGTTCGGTTCCACAACCGAGACGGTGCAGTCGGTCCTGCCCAACAGCCTGCTCATCGTGGGCCCTGCGGGCCGTTGAGAGTACCCGCGCCCCTAAGCTTCCCACCCACGTTCCTGATAGTACTCCCGGAGCATGGTTTCCATTTCCTGCTCCGTGATCGTGTGCCCGGAGGGCAGCACCTCGCTGGTCAGGCGGCGGGGCAGACGGTCCATGTCAGGGGTCAGCCCCTCGCGCAGGTTGAAGCGCCTGGTCGCGTCCACGGTGCGGGCGGCTATCCTGCGCAGCCCTGACGTGTCCAGGTCCTGACCGGTGAGAAGCCGGACAAGCGAGGCCAGCTCCTCCCAGGGGTAGAGGTCGCGGTAGAAGCGGCACAGGATCAGGGAGTCGAACAGACAGAGCCGGTCTTCGAAGTCCACGAGCATCGCGGCCTTGCCCTCGACCTGTTGCGGGGAGATCATCCCGGACAGCTCGGGCTTGTAGAAGGTTGTGCGCAGGTGGCAGGCCCCCCGGGGGCTGGTTCCGTAGGTCAGCCCCATGCCCTTGAGCACCCGTGGGTCGTACCCGGCAGGCTCCATGCCCTTGACGTGCACGGCCTGGTCGGACATGCCCCAGGCGGCGGCCGTCCGGACAATCCCCCCTGCCAGCACCTTCCCCACCCCCGTGCGCCGGGCCATGCCTCTGATCAGGGCGGCGCACCCGTCAGGGTCGTTGTACCCGGCAACCGGGTCGATCTTTCCCTGCAGCCCGGCCTCGATGGCCAGGGCGCACAGGTTGCCCGCGCTGATGGTGTCCAGCCCCAGTCGGTCGCACAGGTCGTTGAGCCAGGCGATCTCTGCCAGGTCGTCGATCATGCACAACCCGCCAAAGGCATAGATGGTCTCATACTCCGGACCCTCTATGACCAGCCCCTTGTGCCGCCCGCGACTGATCTCGGCCATGCGTCCGCAGGCCATGAAGCACTTCAGGCAGGCGTGGGCGCGCACGTTGTGCTCGGCGTGGTAGGTTTCCCCGGTCAGGCGTTCCCAGTGGTCGCAGGTCCCCTGCTGCCAGTAGCGGGCCGGAAAGGCCTGGGCCGTGTTCATCAGGGCCACCATCATGGTGGTGCCGAAGCCCTTGTAGGCCTTGACCCCCGGGTTGTCCCGGCCCCGGGACGAAAACTCCCGGGCGTACTCCTTGAGACCGGCAGGGTCGGCAGCGCCGCGCTTTCTGTCGCCGGCAAAGACCAGGGCCTTGAGCTGCTTTGAACCCATGACGGCGCCGGTTCCGCCCCGGCCGGCACTGCGCCAGCGGTCGTTCTCGATGCAGGCGAAGACGACCCTGTTTTCCCCGGCCGGCCCGATGACCACGGCGCCGGGCCGTCCAAAACCAGACCCGGGGGGTGCGAATCTGCGCACGGCCTCTGTTTCGGCTTCATAGGTCTCCATGCCCCAC
>CAZUBS010000277.1:1678-3578 GCA_964618595.1 uncultured Desulfohalobiaceae bacterium | reverse complement strand
CAGCACCACGGGAAGCGGCAGGGCCAGTGCCAGCACCGGGACCATGATGGTCGATGTGCCGAAACCGGACAGCGTACCGATTCCGGAAGCCACGAAGGTTACAAGGACCAGTACAATGAGCTGTTCCACGGGGGACTCCTGAGAGCAGAGGCTCGGTGTGCTGATTTTCCGGAACAGGCCTGTGGACGTGCAGTCACAGGAAGGCCATTGACAATGCCGGTCCGTTCGCGTTTTTCTGGATCAGTATAGGGGAAAAGCGCGGCGGCCGTCACTGACTTCCGCTAGTGCGACCTCCGGGATGGGCGGCCCGGGGGCTGCACGCAACAAGGTGTTCTTTGCCTGAAAAATTTGGAGGACGCGTGACAGATCTTTTTTCCACAACCACTCTGGGGAGCCTGCGCCTGCCGAACCGTTTCGTGCGCTCCGCCACCTGGGAGGGCCTGGCCACGGATCAGGGGGAGGTGACCGAACATCTCACCGAGCTGTTGTGCCGACTGGTGCGGGGCAATGTGGGCCTGATCATCCCCGGGCATGCCTATGTTTCTGCCGAAGGGCAGGCGGGCCCCTGGCAGCTCGGGGTCCATGACGACTCCCTGCTCCCTGGTCTGAAGGAAATGTGTGCTGCGGTGCACGACCTGGGAGGGGTGCTCGTGCTGCAGCTGGCCCATGCCGGGGCTCAGTCGCCGCAGAAGCTGACAGGCCTGGAGCCGGTAGGGCCTTCGGTTGTTTCGGACGCCAAGGGACGCCCCATGTGCCGGGAAGCCACGCAGGAAGACATGGCCAGGATCAAGGAGTGTTTTGCACAGGCCGCAGGCAGGGCCAAAAGCGCCGGCTTCGACGGGGTGCAGCTGCACGCCGCGCATGGTTACCTGCTCAGCGAATGGCTCTCCCCGCATTACAACAGGCGCGAAGATGACCATGGCGGCAGCCAGTTCAAGCGCACCAGGTTCGTCACCGAGGTGGTGCAGGCGGTCCGGGACGTTGTGGGGCCGGGCTACCCGGTGCTCGCCAAGATAAACGCCTCGGACTTTTTGGATCACGGCCTGGAAGTCGGGCAAATGATCGAATCGGCCAAGGCATTGGTGGCTGCCGGTCTTGACGCCATCGAGCTCAGCGGTGGGACGCCGCAGTCGGGAAAGCTCATCCCGGTCAGGCCGGGAGAGCTGCAGCAGCCGGAGCAGGAAGGGTACTACAAGGATGCGGCAAGCCGGCTCCGTGCATCCGTGCAGGTCCCTGTCATTCTGGTGGGGGGAATACGCTCCCTCGAGACCGCCCGGCAGGTGGTGGAGGGGGGCACGGCTGACCTCGTGTCCATGAGCCGGCCGCTGATCCGCGAGCCGTTCCTCATCCGTCGCTGGCAGGAGGGGGACGAGACCCCGTCCCGGTGTGTCTCGGACAACGGCTGTTTCGGTCCGGTTCGCAGGGGCAAAGGGCTGTACTGCACTGTGGAGATGAAGAAGACGGGACGGAAGTTCGTCCCCTTCCCCACTGAAGGAAAACGAGGACTTCAGGGTATTACAACGGATCGCCATCAGGAGGATGCTATGCAAGAACTGGCACGGACCTTAGTGGAAGATGTCCAAAAGCGGGGCGGAGACCCCTTCAGCATGGCCTATGAGCTGACCAAGATCTATGCCGGCTCGGGAGAGCCCGAAGCCAAAGACATCCCCGGCCTGTTCCTGGAGCTTTACGGCCTGTTCCTCACCGGATCACCCGGCGGGAGTCAGGAAGGGGAAACAGAAGGCGAAAAGCCCAAAAAAGGCAAGGACAAGGAGAAGGAGAAGGCCAAGGCCAAGAAGGCGAAAGAGGGAAAGGGGGTTTCACACGTGGTGGATTGATCTCCCCCCCGGCTTCGCTTGCAGCTACGCCGTGGCAGGCCCGGCTTCGCTTGCAGCTTCCG
>CAZUBS010000277.1:0-1578 GCA_964618595.1 uncultured Desulfohalobiaceae bacterium | reverse complement strand
CCTGACTTGCCCTGAAGGTAGGAATGATTATCGAGTATGGGAAGCCGGTTGGAGAGTTTACACGATTTCATTCCTTGACCACGTCAAACCACGGGAGATGACATGGCCGCCCAGCCATTGAGAGATCTGCAGATACCGCCCATCGATCGAGGTGTTCCTGTCCAGTTGCACACCGCCACATTCGGCATGGGGGGATTCTGGGGCCCTGACGCCCGGTTCGGGCTCGTCCCCGGTGTTTACAGGACCAGGGTGGGGTATGCGGGGGGAAGATTGAAGAACCCGACGTATCATGCCCTGGGAGACCACACGGAAGTGGTGCAGGTTGACTTCAGCCCGGAGGAGTCCAGCTATGAGCAGCAGCTCGAGATATTCTGGGCCGCTCACGACCCATTTCGCAAACCCTGGTCACGGCAGTACATGAGCCTGATCATCTGTGCCGACGAGGCCCAGATGGACGTCGCTCAGAAGAGCAAGCGCGCTCTGGAGGAGCGTACCGGCAGAAGCGTCTGGACCGAGATCACGGGTCCCGCGCCGTTCACCCTGGCCGAGGCCTATCACCAGAAGTACTACCTGCGCAGGGTGGGGCCTGTGATTTCCTTTCTCGAGGCGGTCTACCCTGACATGGAAGCCCTGGTGGACTCCACTGCCGCAGCCCGGCTCAATGGATATGTCGGCGGGTTCGGAACGAGGGACACGCTGGCCGGGGAAATCGATCACTACGGCCTGCCGGAACCTGCCCGCGCCGCCCTGCTGGGCAAGCGGACACCCACCCTGGGCTGTACGGGGTGAAGGAAGCCGAAGACGGAATGCCCCGGGTCGGGAGCCTGGCTCCCGACCCGGGCACAACTGAAGCTCAGTAGGGATACCCGCGGCGCATCATAGGTTGGTTCATTCCGGGACCACCCGGACCGGAGTGCATGCCGGGACCCATGGGTCCCGAACGCATACCCGGGCCGCCCATCATGCCGCTGCCCATTCCGGGCCCGTACATCATGCCGGAGCGGGGGCCGGCAAAGGGACAGGCCGACCAGTTCCCGGAGATCCCCACCTCTTTTTCAAGGCGGTCCTCCATTTCCCGGTACATGTTGTACAACTCCCGTCGCAATGATCGGATGTCCTGGGTGAGTTCCTGAATCTTTTCCTCATCCGCCTCGGGGTTCTGATAGAGGTGATTCAGCCGGTTCTGCTTCTGCATCAGCTCATCTTCCGTGTCAAAAGTCTTGTCCTGGTACTCCCGGACAATGTTCCGGTAGGTTCGTTCCTGCTCAGGGCTGAGGTTGTACTGCATCAGCGGGCAGGCCCTGCTGCCGTACCCCTGATCATACCCCTGACCGTAGCCCTGGCCGTATTGACCCTGACCATACCCTTGGCCATACCGGCCCTCATCCTGCCACCCATACCCATACTGCTGGGCCAGGGCGAGTCCCGACAGTGAGAGCAGGAACAGGAAAGTGAAAATGGAAACTATGGATCGTCGATGCATGGTGCAACCTCCTCTTTACAGGTTCAACTCCTATCGTATCAGGTGGAGAAGTGAATACAACCCCCCCGAGCGGGAATTGAAGAGAAGGCCTGTAA
>CAZUBS010000276.1:0-3597 GCA_964618595.1 uncultured Desulfohalobiaceae bacterium | reverse complement strand
CCGGGTGCAGCCCCAGCCCCAGGGCGATCCCGCCAAAACCCATACCCTCGTCCCGCATGGCTTCGATGTCTTCGGCCGTGACGCCTGTGGTCTCGGCCATGACCCCGTCCACGGTCTCCTGGGCTGCAGTGAGCTCGCTCAAAGCGGCGTCAATGGCTTCCTGATCCTCGGACCCGTCCAGGTCGGCGAGGGCCTCCCGAGCCGCTTCCAGCTCGGCCAGAGCCGCGTCCAGCTCGGGATTTGGCTGGTTGGCCGACGCATCCACGAGGTTGGCGATGCGCTGGGCTTCCCCCGGGCTGATGAACGTTGATTCTTCCTCCACATCCCCGGTACCGGTATCCCCATCCTGGGCCAGCAAAACCCCACACGGAACCAGGACGAGCACCAGGCTCGGAATGCCGATGGACAACCCACCGCGCACAAGTTCTTTGATCCACTTCATGTCACACCTTCCCTTCTGTTGTTTGAGCGATATCTTCGAGCTGCCCGATGAAACGCACGGACTGCTTAAGTTCCACTGTTTTCGCACCGATGCTCTTAAGGTCCGGGACGTCGAACCAGCTGGCCTGTACCCGTCCGGGATCAACGCCGGGGGTCAGGGAAAGGATGAGCGTCCTGAGCATCAGCGCCCTGTCCCTGGCCAGGGCGAGGTCTCCTGAGGCGTAGGTCACCACGTGCAGCGTCAGTTGCGGGGACTGTTCGAGCATGCGGGCCAGCTCTTGAAGCTCGAACACACTTTCGGGAACCGGTTGACGGTCCTGGAATCGAATTTCCGGCACGATCATCCGCTTGAGCCCCACCTGGTGGGTTCTCCATGAAAAATCGCCCAGCCTGTGCAGGTGGTTCACCGCCCTGAGCGCCCACTTCCCCTGCCGGCTCAGCTGCAGATAGGACACCCAAGCTTCGCGGGAGGTCTGTTCTTCCCCCAGCATCTGGGCGGCAAGCCCTTTGGCATACAGGGCCTCCAGATGACCGGGATCGCGGTCGAGCACCTTGTCGTACTGGCTGAGGGCCTGCTTCCACTGCTTCTGCTCCATCAGGGAATGGGCCAGGTAGAGACGCGATTCAATGTGGCCCGGGTCCAGAAGTAGGGCCCGCTGATAGCTCTGCTGCTCGAGGTTGGGCCGGGATGCACCGGCATAGCCCACACCGAGCCAGAAGTGGGTTTCCGCCTTTCCCGGGTCCAGCCGGACCGCCCGTTCCAGAAAGGGCAAGGCCTGATCCGCCTTTTCGGCCATGACCAACCCACGCCCGACCATCAGGCTGGCGGAAGCGTCCTCAAGGGACCCGATCTCGGCCACCGGTGTCGTCTGAGGGGTCAGAGATGCCGAAGGCTGCATGGGCTGCTCACCCAGTCGCCCGACAAGAACCCCGCCTGAGAAGAACAGCAACAGGCAGGCGCAGGCCAGTGCCACGCGCAGAGCAGGTCTGGCCATGACCTCCTGTAGCTTGTGCCGCAGCATGCGGCTCCAGGGCTGTTTTTTGGGGGTGAGTCGGCTGTGTATCCGGCTGGCCATCCCGGCGGGAGGTTCGCTCTCGTCGAGCTGGGCCAGAACCAGGTTCGCAAACTCGAAGTCAGCCAGGGGCCCCCCTGGAACCCTGGATCCCTTGTCACCGTATTGCTCACATTTTGCCATGACCGTTCTCCGAAAGGATCACTCGCAACATTCCCACTCCCCGGTTGACCCGCATCTTGGCCCCGCTCACGGACAGATTGAACACAAGGGACAGCTCCTTCATGGACAGCCCTTCCCGGTAGTGGAGGATAACCGCCTCCCGGTGTTCCAGGGGAAGCTCCGCCAGGGCCCTGTTCACTGCCTCCTTGTCCTGCTTGAGCTGGAGCAGCCTCTCCTGGGTTGCGGTGCGGGAGCCGTCACCGTCCGGATGCCGCTCGATGTTGTCCTCCAACACCTCGGGACGATGTTTCCTGGCCCAGTCACGGGCCAGATTCATGGATATGGTGTACAGCCAGGGGAAAAACCGGCAGTCCGTCCTGAACTGGTCGAGCCGTTCATAGGCGCGGACAAAAGCGTCCTGCGTGAGGTCTGCCGCCTCGGCCACGGACCCCGTCAACCTGAGCATCAGATTGTACACCGGCTTCTGATACTCGAGGACCAGCGCCGAGTAGGCATCGACATCTCCGCTGAGCACGTCCTGCACGATCCTGCCATCCTGAGTGAGACTCATGTGATTGATTTTTCCTTGCCCGAAGGGTCGCGTCCCTACCTCCTATACGGAGGAGAAGGCCCCCGGTCACAAAAAATATTTTGGGCGCTGCTGTGAAGGCGGGGTGTGAACGGGCCTGCCCGGTTGCGTGTGACCCTGTGCGGGCAGACCCTCAGATGAAAGATCTCGGGCTGAGATCGGGCTTCAGGGAGCAGCCTTGGAAGACACGGCAAAAAGATTGACCGATGCGTCCTCGCTGAAGGTCTGACCGCCCGTCTCGCTCCGTTCCGGGACGTCGAACCAGCTGATGCCGATGCGCTCCTCATTCAGCGACGGAAAACGCTCCAGCAAAAGCCCTCGCACACCCTTGGCCCGCTTCCTTGCCAGCTCCAGATTGATCTTCTGGTAGACCAGGACGTACAGCTTCAGCTCGGGTGCGTTGACCAGCACATTTCCAACCGTGTCCAGCCAAAACACAGAGTTTTGACTCACCCGGGCGCTGAACGCTTCGAACTGGATCCTGCCCAGCACCAGTTTGCGCAGCCCGAGGACATGCAGCCGGTAATCAAAGGAGCCGAGACGGTTGAGATGGGTCGTTGCCCGCCGAGCGAGCGGCCCTTCCGGGTAGTAGGAGAGGTACCACTGCCAGGCCAGTTTCTCCTCCGGGGTTCTTTTCAGGGCCTTGAGGATCAAGGCGAGGTTGTAGAGGGCCGAAGGGCTGGACGGCCACAGCTCCAGGACCTTCTGGTAGGTTTCGAGCGCGAGCTCTGCTTCCTTGTTCCTGAGCTGATTGTGCCCAAGAGAGGTCAGGGCCTGAATATGGTTCTTATCCAATGCAAGTGCCCGTTCATAGCTGGCCCGTTCAAGCTTGGTCTGTCCCGTCTCTCCGTAGGCGAAACCGACCCAGAAGTGATAGTCCGCATTTTCAGGGTCCAGGGAAGCAGCCTTCTTGAGGTGGGGAAGCGCCTCTTTTGGCTGCTCTTCCGCCAACAGAAACCGCCCCAGGTAATAGTTGGCTTTGGCGTCGTCCGGGTTTTCCGCCACCACACGGCGAAAGGTTTGCACCCCTTCTTCGGTCTTGCCCGAGTTGAGGTAGTACTGCCCCTGGAACTGCTCTTTCACCCCGCAACCGGCCAACAGGAAAAAACAAAACACACCCGAAAGGATCAGCTTCAAACGCATCTCATGGTCCTTTGTTGCCTGATGTAAAAAGTATGGTCCCCACAATCAGATTTTGTCCTTTCGCCACTTGGTCGCATGTTTCACCCAATCCTCTGAACCGCTGGCCACAGGGGGTTGCTTCCCGGGACAGCTTCCCGGTCTCAAGACCTGAAGCGGGATACTTGCAAGAAAAAATCCAGGAATGAAAAATCTCAGACAGGATTTCTCTCTTCGGGCAGGTGTTGAAGATTCAGGCTGGCAACCCGGCTA
>CAZUBS010000275.1:0-3598 GCA_964618595.1 uncultured Desulfohalobiaceae bacterium | reverse complement strand
GTGCCTGCCCTTCTTCGTTGTGTATCCGCAACCACGCCAAGAGGGCAGGCACAGGGGCCTGCCCCTACAAATCACAAAGGACCAAATTTTTCACATCAGAAGCGTGACCAGGGCGCGGGCCACTCAGGGCTTGTGACCGTGGGCGTGCGCCGAAGAGAAGGGAATTCTGGGCAGGGGAGGGGGAAGTGTCAGGGCCAGAGGCCCTCCTCTTCGTCGAGCAGCTTCCGGGCGATGGTTTCCGGGTCGGGCTCATACTCGCCGGCCGCCACCCTGGCCTTGATGTCGGCGATCTTCTCCGCCCGTATCTCCGGGGCCTTTCGGACCGCCTCCTGGACATCGCTGAAGACCTTGGCCCGCGAGGACAGGGTGACCGTGTCGCTTTGTTTGCGCACGGCCTCTTGGCCCTTGCCTTCCTTGGCCCCGGGCTTTTCCAGCTTTTGTTGCTCGTAGGTTCCAAGCTTGTCGATAATGGTGGTGATCTTCATTGATCCTCCAAGGCAATTTCTTCCAAGGTGTTCGGGCTGCCGGGACCATGCCCGGGCCGACCAAACCGTAACGGGCGCTCTAGAGCATGGTCCGGTCGACCTTGGTCAGGGTGATCTGCCAGAGGCGCTCCATGATCCCCCGGCTTTCCTCGTCACTGACCATCTCAGAGCCCTGCCTGGTCTGACTGTGTATCTCCACCCTGCCCTTGTCCGGTGCGTAGCGGAACAGGAGCCTGGCCTCGAGCTCGGCTTCGAGCTTCTGGCGTATCTCCTTGACCACCTGGCTTTGGCTGCCGGCGACCACGAGGTTGTCCACGATCTCGCCGGCAACCCGCTCGACCATCTGGCGCCGCTTGGCCTCCCGGGAAATTGAGACCTGGTCCTGGACCTCGGAAGGCGTGAAGGACTGACGGTATCGTGCCAGCCGCTGGGCGCTGATCAGCTGCTTATCATAGGTTCGCAGCAGATTTTTCACAAGCAGGGTATCAATGGTCACTGCACAGGCCCTCTTTGATGTACAGGTCCTTTTCAATCTCGCTTATCGGTTCTTTTAACGAGAACTTTAGGGTCTTTCTTGAAAAAAATTGAAACCCTGATCCAGCAGCCATGCTTGAAGGATGGACCGGATTTGACTACTTGGTAAGAGCTATGACGCAGCCCACAGACTCCATCCTCATCGTGACCAAGGCCGGGAACGAGCAGGCCGCCGCCCTGGGGGAAGCGATCAGCGCCTGGCTCGAGCAGAGGCGCACACCTTCCCGGACCGTGGCCAACACGGAAAGCCCGGACTGCCTGGAGACCGGAAAAGCCCGTCCCGGGCTGGTGCTGGTGCTGGGCGGCGACGGGACCGTGCTCAGCGTGGTGCGCAAGCTGGGGCAGCAGCAGATCCCGCTGATCGGTCTGGATCTGGGCCGGGTCGGCTTCCTGGCCGAGCTTGGGCGTGACGACTGGCAGCAGGGCCTGGAGCGGGTCCTCTCGGGCGACTTCGAGACCGTGGAGCGGCTGGCCCTGGAGTTTTCCGTAGTCAGGGACACCAAGGTCGTGACCACGGGCAGAGTGCTCAACGACCTGGTCGTCAACCGGGGCGCCCTGGCCAGGCTGATCCAGCTCGAGGCCTGGTGCGATGACAATCGGCTGGGCGCTGTCCGGGCGGACGGCCTGGTGATCTTCTCCCCCACGGGAGCAACGGCCTATGCTGTTTCGGCTGGGGGGCCGCTGGTCCACCCCGACCTGGACGTCTTTGGCATCGCCCCCATCTGCCCCTTTCTGAGCGACTTCCGGCCGCTCATCCTGGCCGGGCAAAGCAGGGTGCGCATCCGGGTGCTCGAGCACCCGGACACGGTCTACCTGACCCTGGACGGGCAGACCGGGACGACCCTGCTGGAGGGGGACGACATTCTGGTGCGAAAAGCCGGGAAGAGCCCTTTGTTCGTCTCCCTGCACAAGCACTCCTATGTCCAACGGCTGCGATCCAAGGGCTACTTCAAGGAGCGGTGACGTGGCAGAGCTTCCCGAGTTTTCAAGCGTCAAGGATTTGCGCTACGGCCGTGACCCGTACTTCGACGCCTGGCTGCTGCATTTCATGACCGAGAACGACCTGGGCCACTTCGCCAACCCGCGGGAGAACGCCTCCCCGGAGCAGATGCGGTTCATGGTCGTGCTGGACGACAACCAGGTCTTTGCGCCCTGCTCGGACGAGATGCTGCGCTGCCTGCTGGAGGGGGAGGTCACGGATCTGCTCCTGGGGGCCTACAGGGAGGCCTGGCGCAGCATGGTCTCGCTGGTCCGGGCCAACATCTCCGACACCTACCAGCGCCGCAAGATCGTGGCCCTGTGCCGGCACAAGTTCAGACGGGTGCTGTCCTCGCCCTTCCTGATCCCTTCGCGCATGCTCAAGAGGCTCCTGACCATCCTGCTGACGCAGAGCGCCCTGGTGGACCCCCTGCGGGAGGAGAAGAAGCTCCACAACGAGCGGGCCTGCCACTTCGTGAACAGCCCCGCCCTGGACCGTTTCCTGAACGCCTGCCCCGAGGACTCCCTGGGGTGCTCACGCATCGAGGACCTGCGCTGGGAGCTGGACCTGCTCGAGCTGAGCCGCCTGCTTTCCCTCTCCACCCAGAAGGACATCTGGACCAGGGAGAACTTCGACATCGAGAGCCTCACCCTGGAGGAGGTCAGGAGCATCTCCCCGAGCTTCGAGCCGATTCTGACCAGGCTGCTCGGCCCGGGCCGGTCCGGGCCGCTGAAGATCCTCTTCCTGCCCGACCAGAGCGGGGGTGTCGTCATTGACATGCGCATCATCCAGTCCCTGCTGCGCCAGGGACACCGGGTGATCCTGGCCTTGAAGGAGGAGTTCTTCTTTCACGCCCCGACCTTCTGGGACCGGGAGCACGACCCCTGCCTGCGCAGGCTCACTGAGGGGGCCATGTTCCTCCCGGACAGCCAGATCTCCAAGAACAGCCTGCTCCAGGCCCTGCGGGAACACCGTTTGCTGGTCATCTCGGACGGGAGCAGGGAACGCCTCAACCTGTACCGGACCAGCGTGACCTTTGCCCGGGCCTGGAAGGAGTCCGACCTGGTGATCGCCAAGGGCGAGCCCAACTACCGCCGCCTGATCCTCAACTCCAACGAGTTCACCCGGGATATCCTCAGCTACTACCGGGACAAAAACGGCGTGCTGCAGCTGCATTACAAGCCCTGCAGCCCGAGTGTGCACAAGTTCAGCGAACGGGAGCTTCTCTACCTGGCCGAGAATGTCATCCGGGACATGCGCGCGGCCAGGTCCGCCGGGAAGAACGTCATGTTCTACAGCGCGATCATCGGCAGCATTCCCGGGCAGACCGAGACCGCCATCACCATCCTGACTACATTCATCAACTACCTGCGCGACCGACTGGAGAACACCTTCATCATCAATCCGGCCGAGCAGTTCGAGCCGGGGCTGGACGCGGACGACCTGATGTATATGTGGGAGAAGGTGCAGCGCAGCGGCCTGATCGACGTGTGGCGCTTCCAGACCGTCGAGGACATCGAGAAGAGCTTCCATCTCCTGGGCCAGAAGGTGCCGCCGGTCTGGACCGGCAAGGACGCGACCTTCTCCACCGGCTGCACCA
>CAZUBS010000274.1:0-3602 GCA_964618595.1 uncultured Desulfohalobiaceae bacterium | reverse complement strand
TCCGGGCGAACCAAGTTTTGCCGGGCGCCCCGGACAAGAGCCTCTCGCGGCGTTGCCGTTCTCGGGCCAAATGTTGGCCTGCGTCGCCGACTGTGGGATCACTGGTGGAGACTGCAACCGTCACCTTGGACCCGGCCTCGAGTGTCAGCCGGAACGATCCGTGGCTGAACAGGTCCTCCCGAAAATCAAGGCCCCGTTCGCGCTCGGCAGGGTACTCGAAGTTGAAGTACCAGCCAGGGTCGGGACGAAAATCCGCCCCCGGGACGAAAACGAAAATCTCGGGTATCCCCGGATAGGGGGTCACCCGGAACGAGCCGTTGGAAAAAACGCCCTGCCTGGTTATCTGGTCATTGGCCTGGACCAGCCCATGGATGTGTCGTCCCGCGATCAGAGGTCGGAGTTCCAGAAAAAATGAGCCCGGGGCTTTCTGGACCTTGTATTGGACCAGGGTCGTGTTTTTCCCCCGCACAGCAGCAACGGTCTTGCAAAGGCGGACACCGCCCGCCTCGTATTCGAACCGGGGAAAGGGATCCTTTGTGAATCGGTCGAGATAAAGGTGGCCTTGGGGATGGATAACGCCTGGAAAATGGTTGCACCCGAGCTCGTAGCGGCTTCCGTTGGTTAGGATCGTCTCCTCGAGCTTGGAGAGCAGCACCAGGCGAACCCGGGGAGGGCTGGCAGCGGCCACCAGCAGGCCGTGGTACCGTCTTGTGTTCGCCCCGCTGAGGCTCGAGCCGGCCCATCCCCCCAGGCCGTTGGTTTCCAGCCACTCCAGGCTGCCGGACCTCCAGGAATCTCTCAGAACCTTCCGGTCGAAACCAAACTCCCGGTCCCTGGGCTGGAAAGATGCGGCCTCTTCTCCAGTGCGGCTCATGAGTCCTCTGCCAATGCCTTTTCCTGGGCCAGCAGCTCGCAGCGCCGCTTGATGAGGTTGGCCACCAGGCCGGTCCAGCCCGTCTGGTGGGCGGCCCCCAGCCCCTGGCCCGTTTCCCCGTGGAAGTACTCGTGAAAGAGCCGCAGATCCTGCCACCCGGGACCTTGAAAAGGCTCTTGGTGAGGAATGCTGGGAACTCGCCCGCTGCCGTCTTGGCGGAAGAGGCCGATGATGCGTTCGGAAATGGCGTCGGCGACCTGGCGCAGGTTGAGCTCCCCCTGCCCAAGGGACGGGGCCGAAACCGTGAACCCGGTGCCCAGGTAGCGGTGGAACTTGGTCAGGGCCTGGAGGATCGAGTAGTTGATGGGCATCCAGACGGGGCCGCGCCAGTTGGAGTTGCCACCGAAAAGTCCGCTCGTGGACTCCCCTGGCTCGTAATCGATCAAGGCCCGGCCCACTCCCGGCAGGTCGCCCAAGCTCTTCAGCCTTGCATGGACCTTGCTCACGCTGCGGATCCCGTGGGGGGAAAGAAACTCGTCCTCGCTCAAAAGCCGGCGCAGAATGGCCGGGATCATGGTGTGGTCCACCAGGGAAAGCAGGTGCTCCCCGTGCTCGTTGGTCCTGGTTGGGCAGGCGCAGATGGTGTGCCCTTCGAACACCCCGCCCTTGTGTTCGTCCAGGACCGCTCTGAAACAGGGCACCCCGGAGATGATGTCGGGCTCGACGATTTCGCAGGCCAAGAGCGGGATGAGCCCCACGTAAGAGTAGACGTCGATGCGGTGGCACCCGCCCTCAGGGGCGGTGACGAGATCCTTGAAGAAGCCGTCTGCAGGGTCCCACAGTGACGGTGATCCCGCACTGTGACCGGCTATGGAGTTGGCGATGGCCAAAAACTGCTGGTAGCACTGGATGGCCATGTCCTCATACTCCGCGTCCTCCTGGGCCAGCTCCAGGGCCATGGAGGTCATGTTCAGGGCGAACATGGCCATCCATCCGGTGGCGTCGGCCTGCTTCAGGCTGTACCCGGCGGGAAGCCGTCGGGACCTGTCGTAGACAGAGATGTTGTCCAGCCCCATGAAGCCGCCCTCGAAGACGTTCAGACCGTCCCTGTCCTTGCGGTTCAGCCACCACGTGTAGTTCATGAGCAGCTTGTTGAACACCCGCCGCAGATAGACGAGGTCGCCCCGCCCCCGTTGCTTGCGTTCGGCCCGGAAGACCTTGAGCGCCGCCACGGCGTGGACCGGGGGGTTGACGTCGTCAAAGGCCCACTCGTAGGCCGGGATCTGCCCGTTGGGGTGCAGGTAGCGCCAGTCCAGGAGCAGCTCGATCTGCTGCTTGGCAAAGTCCACGTCCAGGTGGGCAAAGACCATGGCCTGGTAGGCCTGGTCCCAGGCCGCGAACCAGGGGTACTCCCAGCTGTCGGGCATGGAGATCACGTCCTCGGCCCGCAGGTGCCGCCAGGCATGGTTGCGGCCGCCTCGCCTCTCCTCGGGCGGGGGCACTTTGTCACCGTCCAGCCAGCGGGCCACGTCGTAGTTGTAGAATTGCTTGCACCAGACCATGCCGGCCATGGCCTGTCTGAAGACGAGGCGCTCCTCGGAGCCGGCCCCCGGCAGGAGCTCGTCGAGAAACTTTTCAGCCTCGAGGCTGCGCCTGCGGATCACATCGTTGCCGACTGCTGTTATGTTTCCAGCCGGCTGCCGGGCCAGCACCAGCTCCAGGGACACAGACTCCCCGGGACCGCATTCCATCTCGTGCCAGGCGGCGCACTTGGTGCCCTTGAGCTCCGGGTTGACCCCACGTTCTTCGCCTTCAACGAGCAGGCGGTGAAAGCCGTCCTTGACGTACGGCGAGGCTGACGTGACACCGAACAACCGCTCCCTGTTGGTCTCATTTTCGGTGAACAGGCAGCGGGCAGGCTGCGTGCCCTTGAGGATGTACTCCCCAAGGCCGGGGTGATGGGCCGCGACCGCCCATGACCACCGGCCGGGGTCGGCCATCTGCAGGCGCGGCTTCTCCGCGGTTTGCTCCCCCCAGGACCAGGTGTTGCGGAACCAGATTGTCGGCAGCAGATGCAGTGTCGCTGCTTCCGGCCCCTGGTTGGTGGCCGTGATGCGGGCATGGATGGCGTGCGGGTCCTCCTTGGCGTAGACCACCTCCACATCCCAGTACCTGCCGGCGTCGAAAACCCCGGTGTCCCAGAGATTGTAGGGCGAATCCTGGCGGGAGCGCCTGCTGTTTTCTTCGATGAGGCGGCCGTAGGGAAAGGCCGACTGGGGGTACTTGTACAAAAAGCGCAGCAGGCTGTGGCTTGGGGTGGCGTCGAGGTAGAAGTAGCACTCTTTGACATCCTCGCCGCGGTTGCCCTGGCTCCCTGTCAATCCGAACAGGCGTTCCTTGAGGATGGGGTCCCTTCCGTTCCACAGGGCCAGGGCCAGGCAGAGCCGTTGCCCGGCGTCGCAGATTCCGGCCAGGCCGTCCTCGTTCCAGCGGTAGGCCCGGGAGCGTGACTGGTCGTGGTCGAAGTACTCCCAGGCCTGGCCGTGGGCGCCGTAGTCCTCCCGAACCGTGCCCCAGGCCCGCTCGCTCAGTTAAGGCCCCCACAGCCGCCAATCCTCCCGGCCCAGCGCCTGTGCCTCCAACCTCTTTGCCCTCTTCCCCATGTTCCGTTCCTTCCCGGGTGCGTTCCTGACCAGGTCGAGTGACGACAAACTCTGGTCCCCCCCGC
>CAZUBS010000273.1:0-3620 GCA_964618595.1 uncultured Desulfohalobiaceae bacterium | reverse complement strand
CAGCCTCTCCTCCAGCGAAGAGCTCTCCCGCTGGCAGAACCTGCTGGAGGTGCTGGTGGACGGCATGCGCGGCCAGGTCGAGGAGATCACCACCAGCAGGCCTGGCGCTACCTCCCCTTCCTGGGCACACTGTTCCTGTTCATCCTGGTCAGCAACGTGCTGGGCGTGGTCCCGGGCTTCAGGGCCCCGACCGGCTCGCTGTCCACCACGGCCGCCCTGGCCATCTGCGTGTTCGTGGCGGTGCCTTTTTTCGGCATCACCCAGCGCGGAGTGGTCCCCTATCTGAAGAACTACATCAAGCCCTCCCCGGTCATGCTGCCCTTCAACGTGATGGGGGAGCTGTCGCGCACCCTGGCCCTGGCGGTGCGTCTGTTCGGAAACATCATGAGCGGGGCGACCATCGCAGCCATCCTGCTGGCGGTGGCGCCGATCATCTTCCCTGTGGTCATGAACCTGCTCGGCCTGCTGACCGGCGTGATCCAGGCCTATATCTTCGCTGTCCTGGCAGCGGTGTACATCGCAGCCGGTACAAAGGCGCACGAGGAAAAGAGGGCGGAGCGCGAGGCCAGGGCCCGGGAGGGAGAAGAGGAAAACGGTCTATCCACAGGTGGTTCGGCCTGACAGGCCCGGACAGAAGAACGAGTACAAGGCAGACAAACCGGGCCCTTGGTTGGCGACCGGTCACGACAACGAAAGGAGCAGACATGGACAGCATGACCCTGATCGCGGCGGTCTCGGCTTTTACCGCAGGGATCACAATCGCTATCGGCGCCATCGGGCCGGCCCTTGGTGAGGGGCGGGCCGTGGCCCAGGCCCTGGCCTCCATCGCCCAGCAGCCGGATGAAACCAATACCCTGACCAGGACATTGTTCGTGGGGCTGGCCATGATCGAATCCACGGCCATCTACTGTTTCGTGGTGTCCATGATCCTGCTGTTCGCCAACCCCTTCTGGAACCATTTCGTTCAGCAGGCCGGAGGATAGCCGTGCTCATCGACTGGCCAACGGTTTTCTTTCAGATCGTCAACTTCGGGATTCTGATCTGGCTCCTGAAACGTTTTCTTTACAAACCCATTTTGCGCAACATGGACAAGCGGGAGCAGCGCATCGCCGACCGCCTGGAGAAGGCCAGGGAGCGCGAGAGGGAGGCCTCCCGGGAGCAGGAAGCCTTCAGGCGCAAGAATCAGGAGTTGGAAGACAAGCGCAGGGAGTTGATCAGGGAGGCCGAGGAGGAGGCCGGGAACAAGCGGGACAAGCTCGTGGAGCAGGCCAGGAAGGAGGCCGACCAGATGCGGCAGTCCTGGAAGGAGGCGCTGGCCAGGGAGAAGGAGGCCTTTCTGCGGGACCTGTCCCGTCGTGCGGGCGAGTCGGTCTTCCAGGCCATGGACAAGGCCCTGGCTGACCTCTCGGACACGAACCTGCAGAAGCAGCTGGTCGGGGTCTTTGCAGAAAAGCTGCGCTCCACTGACGAAGCAACCAGGGGACGGATGAAAGAGGCGCTGTCAGATGGTCAGCCGCTGACCGTCAGGAGTGCCTTTGCGCTGAGCGGGGAAGGGCGGGAGAAGATTGTGCGGGCAAGCAGGGATGTCCTCGGGGCAGAGCCGGAAACATTCGAGACCGAGCCCGGGATGATCGCGGGGGTGGCCCTGGAGGTTGGGGGGCGGGAGATATCCTGGTCGGTCGGGGACTACCTGCGGCAGATGCACCGGGAGTTCGACAATGCCCTGGAGCAGCGGGCCGGGGGCTTTTCCGGGGCAGCTGAAGCAGAGGAGGTGGAACAGGAAACCCAAGGTCTCCCCGCCGGGCAAAGGGAGGGTGCCTGAGCCCATGAAAAAGGATCGCCTTGAAGCCGGCCTGGGAGACGCCCTGGAGCAGACCTTCGACCTCCTCCAGCGCGTCGTGGACCGGGAAGAGCCTGTTCCGGAGATGCGGGAGGTGGGACGGGTGCACTATGTGGGTCGGTCCACCGTGCTGGTCAAAGGGCTTCCCGGGGCGAGGTCCGAGGAGCTGATCAGCTTTGTCGGGGGTCATCTGGGCATGGCCTTCAACGTGGACCAGGATCTCGTGGGGGTGGTCCTTCTGGACGAAAGCCGGGACATCTCTGCCGGCAGTGTGGCCCGCAGGACCGGCAGGGTGGTGGAAACCCCGGTGGGGGAGGGCCTCATCGGCAGGATGATCGACCCTTTGGGCCGGACCCTGGACAAGGGCGGCCGGGTGCAGGCGGCGGAGTTCCGGCAGGTGGAACGGGACGCCCCGGCCATTATGGAGCGGGCCCCGGTCACGGTCCCGCTGCAGTCCGGGGTCAAGGCCGTGGACGCCCTCATCCCCATCGGGCGGGGGCAGCGTGAGCTCATCCTGGGGGACCGCCAGACAGGCAAGACGCAGATCGCACTGGACACCATCATCAATCAGAAGGGCCAGGACGTGATCTGCATCTACTGCTCCATCGGTCAGCGGAGCTCGGCTACTGCCAAAGCCGTAGACGCCCTGCGTCAGGCAGGGGCCATGGAGTACACCGTGGTGGTCGTGGCCGAGGGCGACGCCCAGGCCGGGCTGCAGTTCATCCCCCCCTATGCGGCCACGGCCATGGGCGAGTATTTCATGGGGCAGGGCAGGGACGTGCTGGTGGTCTACGACGACCTTTCACGGCACGCTGTCGCCTACAGGGAGGTTTCGCTGCTGCTGCGCCGCCCTCCCGGGCGGGAGGCCTTCCCCGGGGACATCTTCTACATCCACTCCCGGCTCCTGGAGCGCTCCACCCACCTCAAGGAGGACCTGGGCGGAGGCTCGCTGACAGCCCTGCCCATCGTGGAGACCGAGGCCCAGAACATCTCCGCCTACATCCCCACCAACCTGATCTCCATCACCGACGGCCAGATCTACCTCTCCCCCAACCTGTTCCAGAAGGGCATCATGCCCGCTGTGGACATCGGCAAATCAGTCTCCCGGGTCGGCGGAAAGACACAGCTCCCTGCCTACCGGGCAGTAGCCGGAGACCTCCGTCTTTCCTACTCTCAGTTCGAAGAGCTGGAAGCTTTCTCCCGGTTCGGGACCAGGCTGGACGAGGCCACGCGGCAGACACTGGAGCGGGGGTACCGGGTCAGGGAGGTGCTCAAGCAGCCCCCGTACGCGCCTATCCCGGTACCCGAGCAGATTGCCCAGCTCCTGGCCGTGACCGAGGGGGTCTTTGACGACGTGCCCCTGTCCCGCATGGCACAAGCCCGGCAAAAGGTCCGCCAGGCCGTGCGGGGCGAGATCCGGGACATAGAGCAGCGGATCATGGAGGGCCGGAAGCTCAGCGACGAGGACAGGGAGTCTCTGACAGAAATTTTCCGCGATGCCGTGCGTGAGCTGAGGGAGCACGACTCCTCTGGGGTATCCCGGAGTGGTGGGGGCGCTCCGTGACCCTTGAGGCGATCAAGCGGCGGATCAAGAGCACCCGGGACCTGCGCTCGGTGGTCAAGACCATGAAGGCCCTGGCAGCGGTCTCAATCCGTCAGTTCGAAGAAGCGGCCGGTTCCCTGGAGGAGTTCAATCGGGCCATGGAGATGGCCCTGACCGCCCTGCCCATGAGCCGGTCCGAGGAGATCGACCGCTTTGCCGCCCGCGGAGGGGACACCC
>CAZUBS010000272.1:0-3621 GCA_964618595.1 uncultured Desulfohalobiaceae bacterium | reverse complement strand
GGCGACGACTATCAGTGCCACTTCATCAAGGGCTCGGAGCTGTGCAACCGCCGCATGGACAACATCGGCGAGACCCTGGGCAAGCTGGGCATCGAAACCGAGCGGGTCCACCAGTACCAGGTGGCCATTGACGAGTACGACAAGATCCCTGACATGATCGATGATTTCGTGAAGCGGATCTTTGAGCTGGGACCGAACCCGTTCAAGGGATACTAGGGAGGAGTACATGTCCAATCCAGTCAGAATCCAGCCGGATCTCGGTTTCGTCAAGGACATCCAGGCGGCCGGCGGCGAGGCTATGAAAAAGTGTTACCAGTGCGCCACATGCAGCGTGGTATGCCCCCTGTCACCACTCGACAACCCCTATCCCCGCAAGGAGATGGTCTGGGCGCAGTGGGGCCTCAAGGACCGGCTCGTCAACGACATTGACATCTGGCTCTGCCACAACTGCGGCACCTGCTCAGACCTGTGCCCGCGCGGGGCCAAGCCGGGGGACCTGCTGGCCTCGCTCAGGAACATGGCCTACAAGAACCTGGTCGAGCCCAAGTTTTTGGGCACCTGGATGAGCCACCCCATGTTCCTGCCCCTCCTGGTGGGCATCCCCGCAACCATCTACCTGCTCATCTGGCTCGTTCGTTCCAGCTTCTTCCTGGATGGGGCGGTCTTTCCCCTGACCGCGGATGGCGAGATAGTCTACGGGCTGCTCTTCCCGGGCGACTACACCATCGACCCCGTCTTCGGCGGCGCGGCCGTGTTCGTGGCCTGGACCTTCTACAAGGGCATACGGCGCATGTACGAGGCCTTCGACTCCCAGCCCCAGACGTTCACCCTCGGGTACCAGCGCCCCGGCTGGTGGCAGTCGCTCTGGGACGTGCTGACCAAGGAGATCGTGACCCACTCCAAGTGGAAGGATTGCGGTGACGACGAGGGGGACAAGCAGCGTTTCACCGGCCACTTCACCCTGTTCTACGCCTTCGTGGCCCTGTTCATCGTCACGTCCATCATTGCCGTGACCCACTGGGGCGGCAAGGTCATCCCCTTTCTGGCGCCCATCGGCCACACCCCGATGCCCCTGTGGAGCCCGGTCAAGATCCTGGCCAATGTCGGGGCCGTGGCCCTGGTGGTCGGTCTGACCATCCTGACCAACCGCAGGCTCAATCAGGACCAGAGCAAGCACGGCTCTTCCTACTACGACTGGTACCTGCTCGGCGTGATCTGGGTCATTGCCATCACCGGGATCGCGTGTGAGATCCTCAGGCTGGCCAACGTGCCCATGCTGGCCTACCCCACCTACTACGTGCACCTGATTTCGGTGTTCATGCTCATTGCGTATCTGCCGTGGTCGAAGCTCGGCCACTTGGTATACAGGACAGCTGCTCTGGTTTATGCCAGGCACAACGGTCGACTGCCCATGGTGGGTGACGAGCAGCAGGAAAAAATCTTTGTGATTTAAAAGGAGGCTGACATGGCTGAAGCACGCAAAGTTTACCCGATGCAGACGTTCGCGTCCTATATGCGGGACAAGGAGTACACCAAGGACGTCAAGGAGCTCCTGGCCTTCATGACCCAGAAGGACATGAAAGAGGAGTTCACCCCGTTCGCCGCCGCCCTGAGCAAGGCCTGGATCTACGAGCAGCATCCCGACCTGACCAAGCTGGCCAAGGGCGATTTCTCCCAGCTGGGAGAGAGCGTCTCTGTCATGCCCCTGGCCACAGACGCCATGGCCGAGGCGGATGCGGTCTTTGACCAGCTCGAGGAGTACAAGAAGACCATTGCCGAGCAGGAGGCCAAGATTCAGGAGCTGGAAGGCAGCCTGAGCGATGCCCAGGCCAAGGCTGCCGACCTCGAGTCTACGTGCAAGGGCTATGAGGCCCAGATGAAGGACGAGGGCGAGAAGAAGATCATGGCTTCCGAGCAGAAGGTCGAGGAGTACCTGGGCAAGGTGGACGAGCTGCTGGCCAAGATCGAGGATGTCAAGAAGCACGGTGTGGTGACGGTGGCCGCCGGTGGGGGGGGTGCCGCCCCTGCTGCCGAGACAGAGGCCGGAGGCGCCCCCGAGGCTTCGGCCGGCGAAGACTTCGGCTTCAGCGGAGGCGGGGATGATCCCTTTGCCTCGACCGACTGGTAAACCTGAGTAAAGGCCTTCAAAAGCCCCTGGCCGCCATGGCGGTCAGGGGCTTTTTTATGGTCCGGGTCAAGGCTTGAGGGAGAAGTGAGGGCTTGTGGTTTGAGGGTTCTGTCTATATACAACTACCTTCTCCCTTTTCCATGGACATTCTTGTGGCTGTCGCACAGCGGTTGTCGAGGCGTTGCTGACGCCCCAAACGGCATGAATCATACCCGGCAGGAGCCATGTCCGGACTCGTACTGCAAGAGGTGAGCGTCAGGTTCGGTGGTTTGCTGGCAGTCTCAGACGTCAGCTTTGCACTGAACCCGGGCGAGATCCTCGGTCTGATCGGTCCCAATGGGGCCGGCAAGACCACCATCTTCAACGTCATCACCGGCGTATACCGCGTGTCTGCGGGTCACGTGGCCTATGCCGATGCGAACCTGATCGGACGCAGGCCGCACCAGATCCTCTCACTGGGCATTGCCCGGACTTTCCAGAACATCCGTCTCTTCCAGAACATGACGGCCCTTGAAAATGCCATGGTGGCCCAGCACAGCCGTTCTTCGTCCGGGGTGCTCGGAGCGGTGCTGCGTTCCCGGCGCCAGAGGCAGGAGGAAAGACGCGTGCGGGACAAGGCCTATCAGGCCCTGGCGTTCATGGACATGGAGCGCTACGCCGACACCGTGGCCCACAACCTGCCCTATGGGATGCAGCGCAGACTGGAGATCGCCCGCGCCCTGGCTTCAGAACCACGAACCGTGCTGCTGGACGAACCCGCTGCCGGGCTGAACCCGGTGGAGTCGGGCCAGCTCATGGAGTACATCCGGAGCATCGTGGCCCGTGGTATCAACGTGCTCCTGGTGGAGCACGACATGAAGGTGGTCATGGGTATCTGCGACCGCATCATCGTCCTGGACCACGGCACCACGATAGCCCAAGGCCGTCCAGAGCAGATCCAGCGTGATCCCAAGGTCATCGAGGCCTACCTCGGTCAGCAGATAGAGGCATGAAGATGTTCGAACTTTTCGAGTCGTCACAACCACTACGGGAGGCAACACAATGAAGAGGCATCTTGTACGAACCTTGATCCTGTGTGTCGGGTTTGTCCTGATCGGGTCGACAGGGCTGGCCAAGGAGCTCAAGATCGGCAGCATGAGCCCGCTTACCGGTCCGTACGCGGCGGACGGCAATGACATTGCCAATGGTGCGCGAGCCGCCATCGAGGTCTTTGAATCGGAAGGCGGCATTCCGGGCTATGACGAAATCACGCTCTACCCCCAGGACACCGCGTGTGATCCCAGGCAGGCGGTGGCCGCGGCCAACAAGCTGATCAACCGTGAGGTGGTGGGGGTTGTGGGCGCCTACTGCTCGAGCGCCACCATTCCCGCCTCAGAGGTCCTGGCCGAAGAGGACATCCCCATGCTCACCCCGGCCTCGACCAACGAGAAGGTCACCGAGCGGGGCCTGGATTACATGTACCGGGTCTGCGGGCGGGACGACGACCAGTCCAA
>CAZUBS010000271.1:0-3623 GCA_964618595.1 uncultured Desulfohalobiaceae bacterium | reverse complement strand
GCGCGTGGGCCCCGGGCTGACCATGGGACGCGCGGAGGCAATGACGACGACCCCCGCGACGGGGCCAGCAGGGTCGGGCGGCATGCGCACCACCAGGGAGTGGGTCGCCAGCTACCTGGCCGACCCCCAGGTGGTTGTCCTGGCCGTGCTCCTGCTCACGGGCGCGGCCGTGGTCCTTTTCCTGGGCAACATGATCGCGCCGGTCATTGCCAGCCTGGTCATCGCCTACCTCCTGGAAGGCATTGTCCGGCCCCTGGAGAGCCGGAGGATCCCCCGCCTCCTGGCCGTGATCCTGGTCTTTTTCCCCTTCATGGTCTTCCTGCTCTTTTTACTGCTCTGGGCCCTGCCGCTGATCTCGCAGCAGATCGTGCAGCTCTTTCAGGAAATCCCCAGCATGATCAACAAGGGCCAGCAGGAGCTGCTCCGGCTGCCCGAGCGCTACCCGCAGCTTATCTCGGAGGAGCAGGTCAGGGAGCTGGTGGCCGCCATCAGGTCCCAGCTCGGGTTGCTCGGGCAGCACGTCCTGTCCATTTCCATCTCCTCGATGCGCAGCCTGTTCATGATCCTGATCTACATGGTGCTCATGCCGCTCATGGTCTTCTTCTTCCTCAAGGACAAGTACAAGATCAACCGCTGGATCAGGGGCTTCCTCCCCTCCGACTACAGCCTGGCCTCGCAGGTCTGGCACGATGTCGACCGCCAGATAGGCAACTTCATCCGCGGCAAGGCCTGGGAGATTCTCATCGTCTGGGGCGCCAGCTACGCCACATTTCTCCTGTTCGAGCTCGACTACGCCCTGTTGCTCAGCGTCCTGGTGGGGTTGTCCGTCATCGTCCCTTACGTCGGGGCAACGGTCATGATCCTGCCCGTGGCATTCGTGGCTTTTTTCCAGTGGGGGGTCAGCCCCAAGTTCGTGTACATGTGCATCGCCTACACCATCCTCCAGATCCTCGACGGCAACGTGCTCGCCCCGCTGCTGCTCTCCGAGGTGGTCAACATCCACCCGGTGGCCATTATCTTGGCCATCCTGGTCTTCGGCGGGCTGTGGGGGTTCTGGGGCATCTTCTTCGCCATCCCGCTGGCAACCCTGGTCCAGTCCGTCATCAACGCCTGGCCACGCAAGACCCGGGTCCACGTTCCCGAACCACCACCGGAAGCGCAATGAACACACACCCGTGGCAAGCCGTGCTCTTCGATCTCGACGGCACCCTCCTGAACACCCTCAGGGATCTCGGGGACTCCATGAACCAGGTCCTCGAGCAGGAGGGGTTCCCCACCCATCCCCTGGATGCCTACCGCTACTTCGTCGGCGACGGCGTGGACAAGCTGGTGGCGCGCAGTTTGCCCGACCACGCCCGCGAGCCGGACAGGGTTTCCCGGCTCACGGACATGATGCGCCGGGAGTACAAGAAACGCTGGATGGACCACACCGCACCCTACCCCGGGGTCACGGAGCTGCTGCAGGGGCTGGCCGAACGGGATCTGCGGCTGGCCATCCTGTCCAACAAACCGCACCGGGCGACGCAGTACCTGGTGGACAGGCTTTTGCCCGGGGATCGTTTTGAGCTGGTGCTCGGAGCCAGGGATGGGATCCCCAAAAAACCCGATCCCGCAGGGGCGCATGAGGTGGCCGAGCGTTTCAACCTCCCCCCGGAAGATTTTTTGTACCTGGGGGACACCAACACCGACATGCTCACGGCCGTTGGTGCCGGCATGCACCCTGTCGGTGTGCTCTGGGGCTTCCGCGAGGCCGGGGAGCTCCGAAAGTCCGGTGCCCGCACCCTGCTCGACCACCCCTGGGAGCTGCTTGGCCTCATCGATACCGGACAACCCGCACAACGCAATTGAGAGGATGATGAAAGACGCCACAGGACCTTACTACTACCCCGTCCCTGCCAACAAGCAGGTCAAGATGTACGTGCGCAGCAACAACGATGTCATCGAGTTCCGGCTGCACAATGAGCAGGAGCCATCGGTCTGGGAACGGCACGGATGGGTCACCCTGGAGGCCGTGCGCCGGGCCGCGGAACAGTACTCCGGGCAGGTCAAGCCCCTGGAGCTCTACGACATCGAGATCGCCAAGCGGCTTTTGCGCGAGGAAGCGGGCTGAGCGTGCAACAGGACCGCAGCCGCTGGAACGAGAAATACCGGGAAAACGACGCTTCCCCCGCACCCGCCGCCACGGTCCGCCGATTTGCCCGTCTGGCAAGCGCAGGTCGGGCCCTCGATCTGGCAGCCGGTCTGGGAGGCAACGCCCGGTTTCTGGCCGGGCTGGGCTTTGCCGTGGACGCGTTGGACATTTCCGATGTCGCGGTCCAAAAGCTCACTGCCCTGGGCCACCCTTCCATACAGCCAATCCAGGCCGATCTGGACGACTACCCTCTGCCCCGGGGACGCTACCAGCTGGTCTGCACCATCCACTTCCTGGACCGCTCCCTGTTTGGGCCCATCCAGGCCGCCCTTGCACCGGGGGGCCTGCTCCTCTACGAGACCCACCTGATCACCGACCAGGAGGTGGCCGGGCCCAAGGACCCTGCCTACCGGCTGCAGCCCAACGAGCTGCTCGCTGCCTTTTCCGGGCTGCGCATCGTCTACTATCGCGAAGGCCTGCGCACCCACCGCCATTGGGGCAGGCTCTGCCTGGCCACCCTGGTGGGGTTTAAGGATGGTTGATTGGTTGATGCGTTGACTGGTTGATTGGATGAAATGATCACCTACCACCAGACCATCCAGGTGGCCGGCATCCGCAGCCTGGGCGAGGCGCGTATGCTCCTGGCCGCCGGGGTGGACGTGCTGGGTTTTCCGTTGCGGCTGGATCTGCACGCCCAGGACATGACCGAGGGGGAGACCGCCGCTGTCGTCCAGGCCCTGGGCGCACCGGAGAAATGCCTGGTCATCACCTACGAGGAGGACCCCGAGGAGGTTGCGGACCTGTGCCGCAGGCTCGGGGTGGGCGGCGTGCAGCTGCACGGGCACATCCCCGCCGCCGGCACGGCCCGCCTGGCCGAGCTCGCGCCCGAGCTGGTCATGGTCAAGAGCCTGGTGGTCGGCCGCTTTGATACGGATCAGCTTCTCAGGCATATCCGGGACTACTCCCCATGTGTCCACGCCTTCATCACCGACACCTTCGACCCCGACACCGGTGCCAGCGGGGCCACCGGCCGCACCCACGACTGGTCGACGGACCGCAGCCTGGTCCGGTCCTCGCCCAGGCCGGTCGTCCTGGCCGGCGGCCTGACCCCTGAGAACGTGGCCCGGGCCATCCAGACCGTACGGCCGGCCGGAGTGGACGTGCACACCGGTGTGGAGGACGCTGAGGGGTGGAAGGATCCGGGAAAAGTCCGGTGCTTCGTGAGCAACGCCAGGCAGGCCTTCGCAGCCCTTTCCCCAGGGCACTAGACCTTCCGGCACCTCTAAGGGCCGGAACACAGCCCACGGGGCTGTTGCCTGCGTTTGCACCAGGGTCAAAGAATACTTCGCCGGGCTTTTGCTATTAACTACAAAAATTGTCGGGTATATACATGGCCTTGCATGATGTGGTTGCAAACCTCCGGAGACTTACGACCGGACCATGACACCTCTCCGTTGCCTTCTCCCTCCTTCCCTTGTGATCGCGATCACCC
>CAZUBS010000270.1:0-3624 GCA_964618595.1 uncultured Desulfohalobiaceae bacterium | reverse complement strand
GCGGCCCGCTCCAGCAGGGAGTCGGCAATCTGAAACCCCACCACATAGGTCACGATATTCTGGGTACCCGTGAGGTCCGAACGCATGTCATTTTCATTCAGATACAGGGCCACATCGTCGAAATACCTGTGGCTGCCGTCGCCGCCGTCATTGGGGTCGTAGTTTCCGATCACGCTGTTCACGATGGACCAGTCGCTGTCGTTGTTGGAAAGGCCGTCCGTGATGAAGATGACGAAGGACTGCTGACAGTAGAAATCAATGGGGCTGGTGGTGTCGATGGCATTGCCGTTGTCGTCGTAGTGGGTGGCGCTCACGCCATGGCTGTCCATGGTGTACCCGCGGTCGTAGAAGCCGAATCCCTCCGGACCCTTGCCCAACCGGGTGCCGTTTTCATCGACCGTGGCGAAGTACTGCCCGGCAGAGGCCAGGGTTTCGGCCAGCACCGTCCAGGTCTGGGGATCGTTGGAGCTGCCCCAGTTCTGGATGGAGGACTTGATCTCGTCCACATCCGTGCCGCAGGGTTTGAGGATCTTCCCCCCCTGGCGGATGATGTCCTCTTCGACGCTGATGGTGTCGTTTCCATCGGTGTCGGAGCCGTCCATGCGCATCAGCCCGAACCTGACAGAGGGGAAGGTGTCCAGGAGGTCGATGACCACGGACTTGGCACTCTCCCATTTGCTGCCGGCGCCGTTGCCCATGGACCCGGAGTGGTCCAGGATGACGAGCACGTTGGGGCGCATATCGTCGGCAACGATGAACGGAGGCACGGGGCACTCCCCCAGGGCTCCGCTCTCGTAGGTCCCGGTCACGACATCCTCGGTGGTGGAGATGAACACGATGTAATTACTTTGTGCCTCCGCAGCCCCACTGGCATGGTTGCCGCCCAGGGTGATCGTCCCGGCAGCGTACGTCTTTTCATACAGATCCAGGGACACGTCTGTGGTCTCAATATTCAGGTGGGTATCACTGTAGCCGCTCATCCAGTCCGGCAGGCTGGAGGCTCTGTTGTCATAGGCAACATAGACCGTGGCCGAGGCATTGGTGGTCAGGGTGATGTGGGAAGCGTCGGTCACCGACTTGTCGTCGTTCTTGGTCATGACCGCGGTGTAGGTGGCGAACTGGGCCGGCATGTCGGTGATGGTGTACGTCCGGTCCAGGTAATAGACGTCGCCCACATCGAGCAGGGAGGTGGCATAGTCGCCCGGGGCCACCAGAGTGACTTCTGCCCGAGCTGCGGCCGCTGTCAGAAAGAGTAACACTGCCGGGAACACAAGGGCACGTCGTACAGACATCTCAATACTCCCCCGCCTGATAGATCTTGTTCGCCCGCACCGTGACCGAGCTGATGGCGTTCCGCGCCGGCACCTCTCCAGTGGAGTTTACCTCGTAGTAGTATCTCAGGAATCTCCCCAGCGAGTAGCCCACGATGTCGGTCGTGCTGTAACCGATGAAGGCCGACCGGACCTCATACGAGGAGTTCACGTCGTGGGTGCTCTCAAGACCGGCATTGAGGTCGCCCGCGATGGTCTGGTTGCCGGAGAAGGGAGGGTACTGGTTGTCCAGCCAGGCGACCTCCTCCTGCCAGCCGCTCTCTGTGGTGTAAAAGGCCAAGGCCTGAAAACGCTCGTTACCGGCCACGCTCAGCTCGGTGCTGGTCGAGCTCATGAGCGAGAAGGCCGTGATGGTTACCACGAGCAGGACAAACAGGGAAAAGACAAGGATCGATCCCCGCTCCCCTGTGGTGTGGCGTGGCGTGATCATGGCCTACCTGTCTCAGTAGATCCTGGATTTGATGAGCTGCGCGCTGAAGTTGTGCCTGCCGCCCGTTCCGTTCCAGGTCACGCTCACGGTGATAATTTTCGTGAAGTCCACTGCGGTGTTGTTCTGAACCGTCCAGGAGACCAGGTACCTGCCGTAGTGCGGGTTGTCCGGGTCCACGTCGCTGACAGTGTCCGCGTAGGGCTGGGTCATGATGCGCTCCATGGCTGTGCCGGCATGGGTCACGGCCTCGGAAAGCTCCTGGGACAGGGCGCTTGCCCTGACCGAGGCCAGGTTCAGGTGGACGTAGCCCAGCAGACCCACGGCCAGGACGACCATGGCGATGAGCACCTCCAGGAGGGTGAACCCTGCCCGGGCTGGTCGTGGTCCGTGCATGGATCACAACCCCCTGTTGCGGACCCTGACCGTCTCGGACAGGCCCCGGGTGATGAACGCGCCCTTGTGCTCGTGTGCGGTGATCCCGGTCAGGTCGATGCCGACCATGCAGATTTCCTCCGTGTCGCTGGTGGCGTTTCCTTCTGAATCGAAGTAGCTGAAGCGCAGTGACTGGATGTTCTTCACCAGGGGCTGAAAGCTCCCCCCGCCCGAGCGCCTTCTCAGGCTCCCGGATGCGTCCAGGTCGTAGGCGACCCGTTCGTCCGTGCCGTTGACATCCCCGTTCCCGTCCCAGTCCATGCTGAAGGCCACAACCGAGGCATTGGCCTGGGTGATTCCGGCAACGGCCTCTCCCGAGGGGTCATACCCCGCCATCTGCAGGTCCATGGACAGCACGGTCATGGCCCCGCGCAGATTCTGCTGCATCTCCGTCTTTTGGTCCTGCACGGTGAAGAGCTCCTGGGTGGTTCGGAAAAAATGCATCAGGGCCATGGTCACCAACCCGGTCAGGGCGAGTGTGACCAGCAGCTCGATCAGGGTGAAACCTCCGGGATCGGCGGGTCGCGTCATGCCGGGACCCTCACTCGACCCTGACCCGGCCCATGGAGCTGACCACCACCTTGACCCGCTCCTGCTTCTCGTTGACCAGGAACAAAGAGCCAGAGCCAAACCCCAGGGAGTTGCCGACCGGAAACCCCCGTCCGTTGAAGGCGATGGAGGGCCGGCCGTTGTCGTTCCGTGCAAAGGTCAGCCCGTCTCCCCCGCCCATGGCAAGGTCAAAGCCCACGCCGCTCTTGTACCCGGAGAAGTTCACCGCCCTGACGACGGTCTCGTTGGCATCGAGCTCCAGGTCCTCGTCCCAGTCCAGATAGGTCACGTAATCACAGCTGCCCGCTCCACCGGGAAGAACGGCATTGAAGGTCACGGTGCAGAAGCGGTTGCGCGTGACAGCGGCCGCCTTGCACTTCTGCAGGCTGTTGACCACCTCCCTGGCTGCCGCGTGCAAACGGTACGTGGGCAGCCACCGCAGCAAGAACGCACTGGTCAGCCCCACCAGCAGTGAAAGAATGGACAGGACCACGACCGTTTCGATCAAGGTCAGGCCCCGTGCCCGGTGAGTGCTTCTGTTCATTTCTCTTTATCTCTTTTTTATTGAAAACAGCGTGACAGCAAAAAACATGCTGAAGACTATTTTATCAAATAAAATAACTATAAATACTTATAAATACTCTTCAAAATAGTTTGTAAAGAGTGTATTTTCTGGTCAACCTGCACAATAATGGGTGCAAAAGCGTGAGCACATGATGCTCCTGCGAGAAGAGAGAAATCCGCGCCGACAAATCGGGAGGATTTTGCTTCCTCTCTGGTAGGGGCGCGTGGCGCGCGCCCTTTCTTGTGCCGGGGCCTGATTCCATCACGGGGTTCCGACCAAAAGGCAGGGCGGCAGCCAGCCGCCCCTACCAGAAAAGA
>CAZUBS010000269.1:0-3626 GCA_964618595.1 uncultured Desulfohalobiaceae bacterium | reverse complement strand
CCATGCCCAGTCCCTTGAAGTGCTCGTGGATCTGGTGGCGCAGGGTCGCGCAGATGTCCCCCAGCACCGGGTTTCCCGAAGCGTCCCAGCCGCACTTGTCTGGGTCGCAGCACAGCTCCTGGCCGGCCCCTTCCGCAACCACGATCACGGCGTGACCGCGCCTGCGCAGTCTTTTTTCCAGAGCGGCCAGAAAGCCCCTGGGCCCTTCCAGGTCAAAGGGGTCCTCCGGAATGAGCACGAAGTTGACGTCCTTCTGGGCCAAAGTCGACTCTGCGGCAATGAACCCGGACTCCCGCCCCATGAGCTTGACCATGCCGATGCCGTTGGGAGCGCCAAGTGCCTCGGTGTGGGCGCAGCGTATGGCCTCGGTGGCCTTGCCCACTGCGGTGTTGAAGCCAAAGGTGCGGGTCACGAAGTGGATGTCGTTGTCAATGGTTTTGGGGATGCCAATGACCCCGATCTTCAGCTTGCGTTTCTGCACCTCCTCCCAGAGCTTGGAGGCCGCCTTCATGGTGCCGTCCCCGCCGATGAGGAAGAGGATGCTGATGTTCATGCGCTCCAGCGCGTCCACGATGACATCCATGGGCTGATGCCCGCGGGACGAACCGAGTATGGTCCCCCCGAACTCGTGGATGTTGGAGACGTTGGACGGGGTCAGCTCCAGAAACTCGTGGCCGTACTTGGGAACGAACCCCTCCAGACCGAAACGGATGCCGATGGTGGATGCGATGTTGTAGTTGTGGTGGGCCTCCATGACGATGGCCCGGATGACGTCGTTCACCCCGGGGCAGAGCCCGCCGCAGGTCACGATGGCGCACTTGGTCTTGCGGGGGTCGAAGTAGATGGCGTCGCGCGGCCCGGCCTGCTCGAAGCGGAAGAACACCTCGTCCCCCATGTCGTGCATCATCTCGGGGGTGAGGCAGATGCTGGCAGATCCGCCATTGCTGATGAACCTGCCGTGGGGCAGGGGCGATTGGATCTTGGCCGGGCCCAGAGTGTCGATATACATTTTGTTTTCTTGCTTTTCCATACAGACTCTCAGGAAATGGTTCCGAAGGTGAGCACAGGAACTGTGCAGCAGCAGAGGGGAACGATCAGGTTTCAAAAGGTATTGCCGAAGTCACCAAGGCACAAGTGTAAAGACCTTTGCACCACAGCGCAACCGGGGTGCGAGGTGGAGGAATCAGATCAGTACGGGACGGTCCAGTGGGGAATTTTCAATATTCCTAATTCTTTGCAGGTCGCTCAAAAACCAGCATATTTCAATCGGCGACAAAATACCCAGAAAAACTCCAAGTCATTCCGGACTTGATCCGGAATCCATGCCTTTCAGGTTTATGCGACAAAATACATGGATTCCGGATCAAGTCCGGAATGACGAAAAATTGTGCATTGACCTGAACATGCAGCTCGAAGTTCATTCTCCTTCATGCGTGAGGGTTTGGCCCTGGTGAGCAACGCAGTCCCCCATTCGCACAATACTACGAAGGGCAGTCCAGCGGGGATTTTTCAACGGCTTGCTAGGTCATGAGCTCCCAGGGTGAGCCTGGGTCGGGGCGGATGAGGATCTCTCCCATAAACTCGAGCCCGTTTTGGGCGCAGACGTCCACAAGGGTGCGGTCCGGGGCGCGGTCGGCATAGGTCGCATCGCCCATGACAGGGCGGTCGATGTCCTGGTAAAAGTTGAACACCAGCACCAGGGAGCAGTACGCCACCGGCCCCTGGACGTGGTCCCAGATGTGCTCGATGGTGCCGGTTTGGCCGAGAAACCAGCGAATGGTGACCGTTTCCTGGTTGGCGGGGACGTGCCGGTAGTGGGTGTGGCCGTCCAGGAGGCGGACGTCGTACTCCGGCTCGGCATTGGGCTGGTTCACGCTGATGGGGTCGCCCATGGTGTAGGCGGTCTCCTCGGTCCGTTCGAGCAGCCTGCCCTGGTCGTTGAAGTATTCCAGGACCAGGGGCCGGCACTGCAAAGTGATGCTCAGGGGCATGGTGTTTCCAGGTAAGAGGATGTGGGTGTCCAGCCGGTCGGGGAGTGTCCCTGTACCGCGTGGTCAGGAGGTACCTTTCTCTACTCCCTGGGCAAACTCACGGTGAAGGTGGTGCCGGAGTCCGGGTCGGAGGTGAAGGCGATGGTTCCTCCCAGGTAGGTCTCGGTGAGCAGCTTGGCGCTGTAGGTGCCCAGGCCCCGCCCTTCATCCTTGGTGGAGAAGGAGCGGTTGAAGAGCTGGAGCTGGATGTCCCGGGGGATGTAGGCAGGGTTGTGGACAAAGAGGCTGATCAGGCCTTTGTCCGCAGTGCAGCCCAGGGTCACTGTCTCTTCCGGCTGGGAAGCCTCCAGGGCGTTTTTGAGCAGGTTGGCCAGCACCCGCTTCAGGATGGACGGGTCGCTGAAGAAGGTGATGTTGCGGCACTCCGAGGAGAGGATCACGGACGTGTCACTGCCCACGGCCTGCCCCTCGAACTGTCCGGCCACGGAGCGCAGCAGCTCCCGGCTGTCGATCTCTGACCGGGAGGGGGTGAGCAGGCCGTGCTCTGCGGAGAGCAGCAGCTGCTGGCTCAGGATCATGTCCAGCAGACCCTGCGAGGCTGCGTACAGCAGCTGGCCTTTCTTGCGGTTGCCTCCCTCCAGGTCGCCGAGGATCATCCCCAGCAGGTTGCGCATCCCGGTGGCCATGTCGATCACGTCGTGGAAAAAGATGCGCTCCAGCTGCTGCCTGCGCTTGGCGTGGCTGATGTCCACCAGGGTGAGCACGGCAAAGAGCATGCCCCTGATGGTCACCGGCTCTGCGGTCACCTGCAGGTCCAGGGCCTCCACGCCCTGAGCACGCTGCCTCAGGATGCGGCACTCCTGGACATCCCCCTTGTTGGCCAGGCTGCTGAGGATGGCCCGGACCGAGCCGCACTGGGTGCAGAACTCGGTGGTCCCACACCCTCCTGCGGCGCAGTCCACGTGGATGCACTGCAGGGCTTCCCCGGGGCGCAGCCCCAGGAGATCCATCTCGCTTTTCCCGCTCAGGTCCACCATGGCCGTGTTGGCGTGGACGATCTGGCGGTGGGCGTTGAGAACCAGGACCGGCACGGGGAGCGCGTCGTAGCAGGGAAAGTGGAACAGCTCCCGAAGCGTGATGTGCTCCGTGAGGATCTCCTCACGGGAGAGGCGCTCCGCAGGGGCATACTCAGTGGGCTGGGTCATGACTTCTTTGTCCAGTGGAGGTGTGGCTGGTGCAAAAACATCCCCCAGAGGCGCACGGCTGCCCCGTGCACCGCTGGATGCCCTGTCCGTGGGCATTCAATACCTGTGTCAGGGGAATTGGTAAAGGGGGGTGGTGCTGATCCGGCCCGGGGGATGACCGGATCAGCACCAGAAGCTCTGCCTGCCGGACAGTGAGGCAGTGCTCCCGGCTACAGGTTTTTTCGTTCAAAGAAGCGGAACAGGAGAAGCACGAGCACGATCAGCAGGGCAATGACGAACCAGGGGTTGATGCCCAGGGCCTGGGGGATGGTGATCTTGCCGTAGTTTCCCCAGGTCAGGATCGAGGTCTTGAGGGCGGGGTAGGTCTCGGCATAGAGGGCTGCACCGACGATCATGCCGATGATCCCCCACAAGGCGTCGACCCGTCCCT
>CAZUBS010000268.1:0-3633 GCA_964618595.1 uncultured Desulfohalobiaceae bacterium | reverse complement strand
GCCTGGGCCACGTTGAGGGAGTCGATGTCCCCGGACATGGGGATGGAAAGCATCCTGTCACACTGCTTGGCAACCCCCGGCCTGAGGCCCTTTTCCTCGTTCCCCAGCACCAGCACGCACGGCAGGCGCACGATTTCCTCGAAGACCGGTACGCTTTTCCCGCCAGTACCCGACCCGTAGATCCACAGCCCGGACTCCCTGCACTGCCTGAGAAACCTTGAGAGATTGACGACCTGGGACACGGCAACCCGGCTGAGGGCCCCGGCGGAAGCCTTCATGGCCCCTGCCCCCAGGAAGGCGCTGCGATGGGCTGGGACCACCAGCCCCGCACCGCCCAGGGCCAGAAGCGTTCGGGCCATGACACCGATGTTCCCCGGGTCCTGGACCTGGTCCAGGGCCAGGATCAGGGGAAGGGGGGAACGGGTCACGTTTGCCACGAGCTCGTCCGCATCGGTGAAGCCCGGAAGGTAGAGGGTTGCGGCCACCCCCTGGTGATTGGCGGTGCCGGCCATCTTGTCCAGATGGTGACGGGGCACGACCTTGAACCGTATACCCAGTTCCTGACAGAGTGTCTGGAAACGCCCCCGGTCCTTTTTCAGCCCCTGCTGGAGAAAGACCTGATCCACTGTCTCCGGGGCCAGGCGCAACGCGTCCAGGACGGGATGCCTGCCCACCGCAACGGTCTGCTCCTTGTGCAAAGAGCCGGGCTCGACCGATTTTTTGTCTGACAACATGGTGTCATTACTCGTATTTTTGCGAACTCAACGTCCGGTCCCCCACCCTGAAAAGGGCTGGAATCTATTGCCAAACCTGCCGGCAGTACGCTAGCAGGATCCTGTACCCGGCTGCAACACGGTGCAGCCCAAAAACCAGAAGAGACACAATGTTCAAATCCCTGACCATCTTCCTGCTCTGCGCGTTTGTCATTTCCTGCTCCACCAGGCCCGAACCCGGGCCGGACTCAGCCGGGCTCGAGCCGGAACCGGCAGAGCCCCGGCAGGAGCTCACACTGGAAGCGGTCCGGGAAAAGCCCCTTCCGAGCACTCCTGACATCTCCCTCAAGCCGGATCACCTGGCAGACCTTCCCGAAGTGCTCCCCGATCTTCCCCGGTTCCACGAGGAAGACGCCGCAGCACCAACAGAATCCGACGTCGCAGCGGTTGTCCTCACCCCGGAGGAGCAGCAGGCCCTCGAATCCGAGCCCGAGATCCATTTCGACCTGGACCTGCGGGACACCAAGGAGGTCCAGCTCTACTTCAAGTACTACACCCACACCCACCGCAAGACCTTCGAGCGCTGGCTGCAACGGGCCGAGACGTACCTCCCCTATATCCGCGACTATTTCATCGAGCAGGGCCTGCCCCACGACCTGGTCTTCCTCCCCTTCGCAGAAAGCGGCTTCAATCCCCTGGCATACTCCCATGCCAGCGCAGCCGGGCTGTGGCAGTTCATTCCCGGGACCGGCAGGATGTACGGGCTGGAAGTGGACTGGTGGCTGGACGAACGACGAGACCCCTACAAGTCGACCCGGGCCGCGGCAGCCTACCTGAAGAAACTCCACAACCAGTTCGGGGACTGGTACCTGGCCCTGGCCGGATACAACGCCGGGGAGGGCAAGGTGGCCTGGGCCATGAAACGCAGCGGCTCCTCTGATTTCTTCGACATCGCCAGCAGCCGCAGCTACTTCAAGCAGGAGACCCGCCACTACGTCCCAAAGCTCCTGGCCATCCTCAAGATCGTCAGGAACCTGGAGTCTCTGGGCTTCGAGCCCCTGTCCTGGGACGCACCGGCAAAACCCACAGAGGTCCAGGCCCGGGGGGGGACCGACCTCATGGCCCTGGCTGCGGCCTGCGGCCTGCAGTGGTCGGAGTTCAAGGCCTACAACCCCGCCTTCCGCCGTGCCGTCACCCCGCCGGACAAGACCTGCCCCGTGTATCTCCCGCCTGACAAGCTCGAGGTTGCCCTGGCCTACCTGGAGCAACCCGAGTCAAGGCCATACGCGGGTTACCAGCGCTACCGCATCAGAAACGGCGATTCCTGGTGGAGGATCGCCTCCCGTTTCGGCCTGCCCGTCTCCGTGCTCAAGCAGGTCAACAACGCTTCCAGCAACCTGCTGCGCCCGGGACAATGGGTCATGATCCCGGCCCCCAGTGCCGGATCTTCCGTGGCTTCCGCGCACACCAGCCCTTCCACGGCGCACGGGTCGACCCATGTCGTCAGGAACGGGGACAGCCTGTGGAAGATAGCCCGCCGCTACAACGTCAGCCTCAGCGAGCTGCAGCAGAGCAATGGCATCGTCGGCGAAGAGGTGCTGCGCATAGGCCAAAAGCTGGATATCCCAGGCCGGGGTTCCCAGGCCAAGACCAGGGCCATCGCCGCCACGCGGGCCAACTATGTGGTGCACAAGGGGGACACGCTGTGGGATATCGCCACCCAGAACCGCGTTGACCTGACCACCCTGGTCACTGCCAACGGGCTGGACCCCAACAGGCCTCTCGCCGTGGGGCAGAAGCTGTACATACCCGACTACACCGCCAAGGCCTCGGCCAGGTCCCAGGCCGACGCCAGGCAGGTCCGGGACCGCCTGGTCAGCTACCAGGTGCGCAGGGGGGACAGCCTGTGGTCCATCGCGCGCAGGTTCGGGGTGGAAACCTCGGACCTCATGGCCTGGAACAGCATCTCGGGCAACGAACTCATCCACCCCGGTGACGACCTGCGCGTCTACGTGCCCTGACCTGACAGGGCGCGTTCCACGACAAGCGCGGCCTCCTGAACCGGAAGGTCCTGCCCTGTCCACAGCCTGAACTGTTCTGCGGCCTGGTGCACGAACATGGCCGCTCCGGGTATGGTGCGGCACCCAGCCGTGCGGGCCGCCCTCAGAAGGGGCGTCAGGGGGGGGGTATACACCAGGTCGTAGACGGTCCCGAACCCGGCAAGGGACGCAGGGAAAGGATAGGGGCTCTCCTGAGACCACTTTCCCGCCATGCCCAGCGGGGTCGCATTGACCAGCACATCCCCGGCGGCCTGCTCCCGCTCCCCCCAATCCAGGGCCGTGGCACCGAGCTCCCTTGCCAGACCAGCGGCCTTGTCCGGGTTTCTCGCTGCAATCCGGATCGAGGCCGCCCCCAGCTCTCTGAGGCCCAGGACCACGGCCCTGGCGGCCCCGCCGGCTCCGAGCACCACACCGCTGTGCACCCTGCTTCCGAGCTGCCTGAGCGGTGCTGCAAAGCCCCCAACGTCGGTGTTCTCCCCCAGGAGGCGGCCTTCGCGCCAGTAGAGCGTGTTCACGGCACCGAGCTCCCGGGCCCGGGGGCTCACACCGTCCAGATGGGGAAGGACCCGCTCCTTGTGGGGGATGGTTACGCTCAACCCCGCCACGGGCAGGGCCCGCACTGCCTGCACGAACCCCGGCAGCGCCTCGGGCGTGACCGGCCAGCGCATGTAGACCTTGGGCAGCCCGAGCCTCTGAAAGCCCCAGTTGTGCAGCAGGGGGCTCAGGGAGTGCCCCAGGGGGTGCCCGATGACCCCGTAGACCTCCCTGGGGCAGAAAACCGCTCTGTTCACGCCGCCCCGGCCACCGTACCCGCCACCTCGGCACCCGCTTCGATGGCCTCGGTGTTCTTCGGGATGAGA
>CAZUBS010000267.1:0-3641 GCA_964618595.1 uncultured Desulfohalobiaceae bacterium | reverse complement strand
GAGGCCGGCAAGTCCGTGTCCACCGACCCGGTCGTCAACCCCGAGTTCATCTCGCCCAAGAACTTCATGATGCGGCTGATCAAGCACACGGACGAGTACGGCGGGGGCTGCGGCACCTACTACACCACCTCCAAGGCCCTGCTCGAGACAGGCTTCAACCTGCTGGGCATGATGGAGGAGGACTCCAAGAAGCTGGCCGCCCGTGACCTGCACGAGCTGCTGCGCTGCTGGGAGAACTTCCACCGGCTGTGGACCGTGCGCCTGCACATGCAGCACATCCACTTCCGCGAAGAGTCCCGCTACCCCGGGTTCTACTACCGCGGGGACTTCCTGGGACTGGACGACTCCAAGTGGAAGTGCTTCGTCAACTCCAAGTACGATCCGGAAAAGGGCGAGACCAAGATCTTCAAGCGTCCTTACACCCAGATCATTCCTGACTAAACCGCAGTGAAGGCTGCGGGCCGCAAGGCCCGCAGCCTTTCTTGTAAAGTGGTCTAAGCCTGAGCTGTGAGTGGACAGAGGACGCAGTTTGGGCTTAGACCATTTTGCTACAGTGCAAAGATCAGCAGCGTTTACCAGGGAGGAAACAATGTCGAAGAGCATCTTGGTGATCGGGGGTGGTTTCAGTGGAATCACTGCCGCGCTCGAGGCTGCGGAGCTCGGCCATGAGGTCTTTCTCGTGGAGAAGAATCCGTTCCTGGGTGGGCGGGTGATGCAGCTCAACAAATATTTTCCCAAACTGTGCCCTCCTTCCTGTGGTCTGGAGATTCAGTTTCAGCGCATCAAGAACAATCCCAACATCAAGGTCTTCACAATGGCCGAGGTGGAGTCTGTTTCCGGGTCGGTCGGAAACTACGAGGTTTCCGTGAAGATCAGGCCCCGGCACACCGCTCCCAACAGCGCAGACCTGAACGGGCGCGCCCAGGAGCTGTCCAAGGACGTTCCCAACGACTTCGAGTTCGGGCTGAACACGCGCAAGGCCCTCTACATGGACGTCCCGTTCGCCTTCCCGCAACGCTACGTGCTCGACACGGAGAACCTCACTGACGAGGACAGGTCCAAGCTTACGTCCAATGAGTCCGTCGATCTCGAAGAGGATGCAAAGAGCATCAGCCTGAACGTGGGCAGCATTGTGGTGGCCACCGGCTGGAAGCCCTACGACGTGACCAAGCTGGAAACGCTAGGGGAGGGCAAGGTCCCCAACTGCATCTCCAACATGCAGATGGAGCGCCTGGCCTCGCCCAACGGACCCACGGACGGCAAAATTCTCTGTCCCGACACGGGTTCGGCCCCCAAATCCGTCGCCTTTGTGCAGTGCGCCGGCTCCCGGGATGAAAACCATCTCAGCTTCTGCTCCTACATCTGCTGCATGGCCTCGCTCAAGCAGGCCGCTTACGTGCGCGAGCAGCATCCAGACTGCAAGGTGGTCATTTATTATATAGACCTGAGGACACCGGGGAGGTACGACGACTTTGCCAAGAAGGTGCTGGCCGACGAAGGGGTCAGGGCGATCAAGGGCAAGGTGGCCGACGTGGACCAGGACGTCAGGACCGGCGGCGTGGCCGTGACCGTGGAGGATGCGGTTTCCGGCAACAAGGCCGTGGACGTCTACGACCTGGTGGTTCTGGCCACTGGAATGCAGCCCAGCCTGGCCGAGGGAGTCCTGCCCATTGAACTCCCCAGAGACGAGGAGGGCTTCCTGAGCAGTGATCCCGACAGGGGGATCTTCGTGGCCGGATGTGCCAAGCTTCCGCTGGATGTGATGAAATCTGCCCAGTCCGGAACGGCTGCTGCGATGCAGGCGGTCCAAACGGTGAGAGGGAGGTAGTCAGATGGCCGAGAAGATCGGTGTTTATTTCGACAAGTCCTGCATCGGCCCGATCCTCGACGTCGAGGCCCTGGCCGAACAGGTCAGGAAGAAGTGGGGGACGCTCTGCCCCGTGGTCACAGTCAGCCCGATGCTGGCCAGCGAAGGGGGCAAGGCCGAGATCAAGTCCGACATCGAGCAGGGCCTGATCGATGCGGTCTGCATTTGCGGTTCCTCACCCCGCGTGGACTGGGATATCTTCGACTTCGGTCAAGGCATCCTGACGGAACGCATCAACCTGCGCGAGCAATGCGTCTGGGCCTACAAGAACCCCGACGGCAGCCTGCCCAAGGAGGGCGAACCCGCACCCGAGCTGCTGCAGGCCATGGCCAGGGACTACATTGACATCGGCATTACCAAGCTGCAGTACGCCAACCTTCCGGAAGCCGAAACCGTGGATGCGGTCAAGACCATCCTGGTGCTCGGCGGAGGCTGGTCAGGCTTGACCGCCGCTCTGAACTGCTCCGCAGCCGGGTACGATGTCGTCCTGGTGGAGAAGGAGGAGGCCCTGGGCGGCTACGCAGCCAAGATGTACAAGACCATCCCTCTTGGCGCGCCCTACGACACATCCCAGGAGACGGGTGTCGAGAAAAAGATCGAGGCAGTCACCGGCAACGACAGGATCACCGTGCTGACCGGCTCAACGATGAAGAAGCTGGAGGGCATGCCCGGCCAGTACGAGGCCACCGTCAAGACTCCCGACGGAGAGCAGATCTTCCCGGTCGGCTCGATAGTGCTTGCTGCGGGCTGGGTCCCTCAGGACACCAAGTTCCTCGAACCCCTGGGGTACGGCAAGCTCAAGAACATCGTCACCAGCCTGCAGTTCGAGGAGATGGCCAAGAAGGGGGCCATCAAGCGGCCGAGCGATGAACAGGATCCGGCCAGCGTGCTCTTTCTGACAGGTTTCGGCGACTCGCTGGACGAGTTTGCCGCCAAGGAAGCAGCGGCCGAGGAAGAGGAGGTTGAGGAGGTTGCCGAGGCTGTCGCAGAAGAAGGCGAGGAGGAAGAGGATAAGTTCGTCTTCAAGGAGATCAAGACTTACAGGCACCTGCCCTACACCTCCGAGCTGACCTCGCTCAACGCCCTCAAGCATGCCAACTACGTGCGGGAGTTCCTTCCCGACGCGGTCGGCTACATCGTGTACGAGCACATGATGGTCCCGGGGATGAACGAGCTCTACTACAAGGCAGCCCAGGACGACCCAGGCATCATGCTCACCAAGGGCCAGGTGGTGGAGATCAAGAAGGGCGACAACGACAACGTCCTGGTCACCCTCAAGGACAGCCTGCTTGGGGAGCTCGTGGAGATCGAGGCCGGAATGGTCGTCCTGCCCACCGGGCTGGTTCCGGCCACCGCCAAGAACCCGGTTCTCGAGTTCAAGTACCGTCAGGGCCCCTCCATTCCCGACCTGGATCTCTTTTCCGGGTTCGCGGATTCGAACTACATCTGCTTTCCCTACGAAACCAGGCGAACCGGAGTGTACGCAGCCGGTGCCATCCGCCAGCCCATGACCCTCTCCCTGGCCGAAACCGACGCTTCCGGGGCCGCGCTCAAGGCCATCCAGTGCCTGGAGTCGGTCAACAGGGGCATGTCGGTCCACCCCAGGTCGGGTGATGTGGGCTACCCCAAGTTCAACATGGTCCGCTGCACCCAGTGCAAGCGCTGCACCGAGGAATGCCCCTTCGGCGTGCTGGACGAGGACGAGAAGGGCAACCCCCTGTTCAATATTGGCCGCTGCCGCAGATGCGGCACCTGCATGGGCGCCTGCCCCGAG
>CAZUBS010000266.1:0-3644 GCA_964618595.1 uncultured Desulfohalobiaceae bacterium | reverse complement strand
AACAGACTTGGAACGACATATGTATTATCGCTTTGTTGAAGGGTTGTTCGCTTACGGGATGATCAGTGGCCTGAGCAGTGGTCTGAGCAGCGCTAATCGTGGACGTCGAACTCCCTGTCAAGCCTGAGCATCCCGAAGATGAAGACGAAGATCAGGACCACGAAGACATAGATGGCACCCTGCTGGGCGAACCAGAACCCCAGGGGGAACCCGGCGATCTGTATGGCGTTGAGCTGCTTGACGAAGAAGATGCTGCAGAAGTATCCCACAACGGCCCAGATCGAGATCAGGATAAGCTGCAGTCTGATGTTCCTTTTCCAGTATTCCTGAGCCGACTTGTCCTTTTCCATAGCTCCTCCCGCTCTCAAAAAGTTGATGGAGTCGACCGCTTGTATACGTCTCCCCGGTGCACGGCAACGGATTCAAATAGATCGACGACTCCTTTGTACAGAACCCTTAGAAATTGTACACCACTTTTCGGTGAACGGCATCCCTGCCGCCTTGCGTGTCAAAACGGGCCCTGTTTTCCATTCCTGGCCGGTATCGACCACTTATCAGAAATGGCAACCGTTAGCCGGGGTCGGCTTTTCGTGGGGGAGTCCCGGTGGATGGACTTCTTCCCGAGGTCAGGCGAAACAGCCTGGTCGGTGTCGGGCAGCCGTCCGGCTATCCCGCCCTGACCGGCAGCAGCTCGTCCCAGCTGGTGGTGAAACGCCCGGACAGCCGGGCCCGGCGCATGTGCCAGGGGTGCTCTGCCCGGGTCGACCCGAAGCGCACGGCGGAGCGGCCGAAGCGACGGTTGAGGGTGTCCAGTGTGCCCATGAGGCTGCGGCGCCGTTCCCTGACGGTCTCGTCCGGCTCCTGAAAAGAAAGCTGGCGCCCCTCTTCCGGCACCAGCCCCGTGAGCAGTACCCCGGCCTTCTTGAAGCGGTGGCCGGGGCGGTGGATGGTTTCCAGCACGGCCAGGGCCCTGGCCAGCAGCGCGGGGGTGTAGGCGGTGGGGGGCGACAGTGCCGCGCCGGTGCACGGGTGGTACTGCGGCTCGTCCTTGAAGGGGTCCGTCTGGAGAAAGACGTGGCAGTGGGAGGCCAGAAGGCCCTGGCGGCGGAGCTTCTCCCCGGCCCGTTGCACATGACCGGACACTGCCTCCCGAAGCTCGGACATCTTGGACACCGGCCTTCCGAAGGAGCGGGAGCAGACAATGCTCTTGCGCCGGGCAGGGACGTCTTCCAGGGCCAGGCAGGAGACGCCCTGAAGCTCGAGCAGGGTGTGCAGCCCGGTGATGGTCATGTGGCGCCGGATCCATTCACGCGGTGCCCCGGCCAGGTCTTGGGCCGTTGGCATGCCGTGGCGGCGCAGGAAACGGGCGTAGCGTCGGCCCACCCCCCAGACGTCCCCCACGTCCACATGGGCCAGCATGCTCCCGGGGTCCGGGTGGCATGTCAGATCCAGCACCCCCTTGCAGGAGGGGTCGGTCTTGGCCAGCTTGTTGGCCGCCTTGGCCAGGGTCTTGGTCGCTCCCAGCCCAATGGAAACCGGGATACCGGTCCACTGCAACACGGTTTGACGGAGCTTTCGGGCCAGGGCGTCCAGGTCCGGCTCCCGGAGGCCGGTGCAGTCCAGGAAGGCCTCGTCGATGGAGTAGATCTCCACTGCCGGGGCCAGGGCGGCCAGGACGGCCATGACCCGCTGCGACATGCTTCCGTACAGGGTGTAGTTGGAGGAAAAGACCCGGACGCCGTGGCGACGGAAGAGGGGCTCGCACTTGAAGGCCGGCTCGCCCATGCAAATTCCCAGGGCCTTGGCCTCGTTGGACCGGGCCACCACGCAGCCGTCGTTGTTGGACAGCACGACCACGGGGCAGTCGCGCAGGGACGGGTCGAAGACCCGTTCGCAGGACACGTAGAAGTTGTTGCAGTCCACCAGGGCGAAGACCGGGGCGCGGGGATATGGGACGCCGCGTGCAAATTTCAAATCTCAAATCTCAAATTTGAAATTCCGATGGCTCACCCGCCGGCCAGGGAGTGGATGACGTGGGTGACCACCCCCCAGATCTCAAAATCGGTTTCCGCAGTGATCTCCAGGGGGGGGAAGTCGGTGTTCTCCGGGATCAGCCAGAGCCGCCCGCCGTGCATGCGCAGGCGCTTGACCGTCATCTCGCCGTGGACCACGGCCACCACCACGCTGTGGTTCCGGGCCTCCAGGGAGCGGTCCACCACCAGGATGTCCCGGTCGTGGATGGAGGCCCGGAGCATGGAATCCCCGGCCACACGGACAAAGAAGGTGGCGGCGGGGTTGCGGACCAGGTGCTGGTTCAGGTCCAGCTCGCAATCCACATAGTCCTCGGCAGGGGAAGGAAAACCAGCCGGGATGGCTGTCAGGGCCAGGGGGCGGCGGCAGGGCAGGCCCGGTCCCGGGGTATGCACGGATCCTATGGACGGCGGGCAGGCACGCGGGGGCGGGGAAGGGGGATCCCCGCCCTGGAAACGCTGGCACATGCTGGCTCCCCAATGAACGGTTCAGTGGAGCCTGTCGATGTGCAGCGGCTGCCCGCATCCCGTGCACCGCTCTTCGCGGCGCGCTCTCCCGAACCCCTGCCCGCCGGCATGGAGCAGCACCGTCCACATCTGCCGCGTGCATTTGTACTCGACCCAGACCGGCTGCCCGCAGGCACAGTAACGTTTCTGCATGACCTTCTCCTTGTTTATAATGTGGAACATTCGTGCATTAATATAAACAAACAGGACAAAAAAATATCCCCTCCCCTCAGTACAGCTCCCGCCCGATCCAGATGACCTTGCCGATGACGCGCACGGTGTCGATCTCCTCGCCCTGGAGCGTGATGGGGGAGTAGTCCCGGTTGGCGCTGAGCAGGACCAAGGCGTTGGGCCGTTTCTCGATCCGCTTGACCATGACCGTGTCCTCCACGCCCACCGCGTAGATGCTGCCGGCCAGGATGTCTTCCTGGGACTGGTCGATCAGGGCGGTGTCCCCTTCCCTGATGACCGGGTCCATGCTGTCGCCGACGATGTCCATGAGCACCATGCGCCCGGGGTTGCCCTTGCGCCTGAGCCAGTCGTGGCGAAAGGCGTAGTAGCCCTGGACCTGGGATTCGTTTTCAAAGGACCCCCCCCCGGCGCAGAGCCGGGCCCGGACCTTGGGGACTCTGGCAAAGTCGGGATCGTCGTGCCCGTGATCCCGGGGGAACCCCCGGCCGTGCTCCAGCCAGTCCGGGTTCAGGCCGGATGTCCGGGACAGGTGCAGGATCCACTTTTCCGGAACGGTGTCCTTGCGCTTGGCCTGGCTCACGGCGGAGCGGTTGACCCCGAGCAGGGAGGCCAGCTCGGCCTGCGACCCGACACCCAGGGCCTCGGCCACCCGCTGGAAAAAGGCTGGAAATCCCGACTGTTTCATAGTGCTCCCGGCTGCTTGTTAAGCTTTATAAACGAACCGCCCACGATTGGCAACAGTTTTGATCCATCCGGTTCACACGCGCTCTTTCCAGAAGTGCCGGGATTCGGGTACGCACCATCCGCAGGCTTTTCTCTTGCCGGGAACTCCGTCATGTAGCCCGGAAATGAACACCACTCGCCTGGAGGGACAATGAAGAAGGGCATCGTATTAGCCGGGCTTGCAGCGGCGAT
>CAZUBS010000265.1:0-3654 GCA_964618595.1 uncultured Desulfohalobiaceae bacterium | reverse complement strand
AGCGGGTTGCGTCGGGGGGGGAGGCGGGCACCCCCTGCGTGACCGAGGCGCCGGTGCGCGGGTCCTCCTCGACAATGGCCCTGATGAAGTTGGTGGTGGTGCTTGGTGCGGGTGAGGGCAGAGGGGTCCTTCGGGTTCTGGTTGTTGCTTTGATGCCCATCAGTCTGAAGAAAGAGGCCTTTTCAGCAGGACTGTCAGGATTGCCTTGTAGCGGGACACGGGGTGGTCTGGCAACATGCGGATCAAAGCTGAACGCGCATGGCGCGGGGGGTACTGCTGGCGATGCAGCCCTGAATCCGGGGAGGCATTTGGCGAACAGAAAGAAAAGGGGATTGGCAGGAATTAGGGATCCCTGTGGTTTCTTGTGCCTCCCGGCCACGTCAACAAGAACCGTCGAAGAGTACTCCGGTCCCCGGAGCTCTTAGATTCCTCAGCCCGACGGGGCGCAGGCAGGCCCCTTGAACCCGCCGGAGCCCGAGGCTATTCCCTGGGAACGGATGGTACCGGCCGACATGAGCTGCTGCACTTCCTTTGCCCGGCACTCTGGACAGGGTGGATGGCCGGCTTCCTTGGCCAGCACAAGCTCCTCGAAGCAGTGACCGCATTTTTTGCACTCGTATTCGTAGATGGGCATGGGGGGGCTCCTTCTTTGGTGTTTGGCCAAAAGTAATGAACCGTGCCGGGCTGTCAAGTCGGGGAGACGTGGACAAGCCGCTGTTTTTTGTTGATGCTGAAAGTATCATAAGGAGGACGCCATGCGCACAATGGTCATTATTGCCTGCTCCATGCTGGCCGTCCTCGGGGCGGCCCTGGTTGTCAACGCCGCACTCAAGGCCCCGAGGATTTCCGTGCAGGAAGCGGCCGGGCTCCTGGAGCAGAACGAAGCCGTGTTCATCGACATCCGACGGGAAGAGGCCTGGCAGTCGAGCCACAGAAAGATCAAGACGGCGGTGCGACGCAACTACAAGCTGGCCGAGAACTGGGTCAGGGAGTACCCCAAGGACGCGACCCTGATCGTCTATGACGAAACCAGCGGGGAGTCCTTGAGCGCCATTATAGCCCTGGAGCTGATCCGGGAGGGGTACGACCGCTCCTACGCCCTGAGAGGTGGCTGGCCGGCCTGGGTTGCCGCGGGGCTTCCGGTGGAGGAGAAGTAGCCCCCTGCAACGTTCCATACGAGAAGCGCTTCCCTGTCCTGAACTGGTGCCAAACCTTGCATAAACCTTGAATTTCCTGGTCCTTGTTGCGTCGATCACTCCTGTCTGGTACGGGATTTTCGTCCCGTCCCACGCTCGTGAATTCAGGAGAAGGAGTTGATCCAGTTTTTAGGCGTCCACAAGTGGTTTGGCGACCTGCATGTGCTGCAGGACGTCACTCTCCATGTGCAGGAGGGCGAGGTCGTGGTGCTCTGCGGTCCGAGCGGCTCGGGCAAGTCCACGCTCATCCGCTGCATCAACCGGCTGGAACCCATCCAGCAGGGCCGCATCCTGGTGGACGGGGCCGACATCAACGACCCCAGGACCAACCTGACCATGGTCCGGGCCGAGATCGGCTTCGTCTTCCAGCAGTTCAACCTCTACCCGCACATGACAGCCCTGGAAAACATCATCCTGGCCCCGACAATGGGCAGGAAGTGGTCCAGGTCCGAAGCCGCGGACCTGGGCATGGGCCTGCTCAGGAAGGTGGACATCCCGGACAAGGCAAACACCTCCCCGGGGCAGCTCTCGGGCGGACAGCAGCAGCGGGTGGCCATTGCCCGGGGGCTGGCCATGAACCCCAAGATCATGCTCTTTGACGAGCCCACCTCCGCCCTGGACCCGGAGATGATCAACGAGGTGCTGGACGTGATGAAGGATTTGGCCCGTGAGGGCATGACCATGGTCTGCGTGACCCATGAAATGGGCTTTGCCCGGGAGGTGGCGGACAGGGTCATCTTCATGGACCAGGGCATGCTGATCGAGCAGAATACCCCCAAGGCCTTCTTCAGCCAGGCCCAGAATGCACGGACCAGGGAGTTCCTGAGCAAGATTCTTTCCCACTGAGGCGTTTATCCATCAACCTGAGGGTCCCCGGGAGGTCCGGTGACTGTTTGGATACCCAGGCCATTGGAGTTTCAATCTTTGAAGGAGGAGCTTATGAAACGTGCACTGTCCTTTTTCTGTGGAATGGCCCTGCTGGTTCTGGGGGCCCAGGCGGCCCTGGCCGGGCCTGTCTGGGACGGCATCCAGAAGACCAAGGTGCTCAAGGCCGGGATCATGACCGACTCCATTCCCGGGGGCTACTACAACGAGAACAACGAGTGGGTCGGATTCGACGTGGACATCGCCGAGGAGCTGGCCAGGCGCCTGGACTGCACGCTGGAGCGGGTGGCCGTGAACAACAAGACCCGCATCGCCTTCGTGCAGCAGGGCCGGATCGACGTCAGCGTGGCCAACATGACCCACAAGCGGGAGCGGGACAGGTCCATCGACTTCTCCATCACCTACTTCTTCGACGGGCAGAAGATCCTGGCCAAGAAGGGACAGTTCGAAGACCACGAGGACTTCGTGGGGAAGAAGATCGCCACCATGCAGGGCACCACCTCGGAGATCAACATCAAGAACCTGCTCAAGGAGCTCGGCGACCCCGACTACGAGGACAACGTGATTTCCTTCCAGAAGGAGTCAGAGTGCTTCCAGGCCTTGAAGATGGGCCGGGTGGCGGGCTGGTCCACCGACTCCACCATCCTGCTCGGCTATGCGGCCAAGGAGCCGGGCACGTATGAGCTGGTGGGCGACTTCTTCAGTGACGAGCCTTACGGCGTCGGTGTTCCCGAGGACGAGTCCGGCCTGCGCGACGCCGTGAACTTCGCCCTGCAGGACATGTGGAAGGACGGCACCTACATGGAAATCTACAACAAGTGGTACGGCCCGGACACCCCCTACTACTTCCCCATGACCGAAGAGATCGAGATGTGGCCCTAGCACGCGCTTGGCGCGCAGGTCGAAGGTCGAAGCAAATGCAGTGGAGTGGATGACATGGTGGACGTAGGGGACCTCGTGGACGGAAAGCACCTGTCCGGTCCACTCCTGTCCACCCAGTCCACAGTGTCCACGCTGTCCACTCCGTTGAACCTCTTGCTTCCCGCTTCGAACTTCCGGCCTCGAACTGTATAAAATCGGCCCCGGGTAACTGACATCCGGCCCGGGGCCATTTCCCTCCCATGATCCGACACTGGCTGGACAAGCGCTGGGTGCAGATTGCGGCACTGCTGACGGTGGTGGGCCTCATGGTCTACTACTGGGGGTTCGTGTTCGAGTTCGGCTACCGGTTTGACTGGGGCGTGTTGTTCACGGTCAACCAGACCTACGACCTGCACCTGGGCATGCTCATTCTGCAGGGCGTGCTGCTGACCGTGAAGATCACCCTGGTCAGCTCGGTCCTGGCCCTGGCCCTGGGGACCTTTTTCGGCCTGGCCAGGTTTCCCACTTTCAGGCCCATCCCCTGCCTCCCACGGGCCAATGTCGGGTTCTTCGGAACACCGCACCTCTTGATCAAACCTTCCTCTGGTTCTTTTCCCCTCCCCCCGGCCTTTCCCGTGGCCCCCGGGTGTGGGGCCTTCGCCGCCAGGTTCCGTTTCTGAGCCGCCCCCTGGGTCTTTTCCTGTTACCCGGG
>CAZUBS010000264.1:0-3675 GCA_964618595.1 uncultured Desulfohalobiaceae bacterium | reverse complement strand
ACGGCCGCCGACTACATCGCTTTGGTCTACCTGCCCCGGGTCCGAGGAAATGCCGAGGTGTCCGAGGTAACCCCCCTGCCGTCGGTGGCCGGGAGCGACAGGCAGATCGACGCCTAGCATATGCAGGTCTTCCACCAGATCTCGCTCTGCACATTCCCCTTCCAGCTCGACGCGGACGCGGCCCGGGTCCAGGCGCGGTTCAGCCAGAAAGGACAGAAGTGGGTGGAGGAGATCTCCACCACCGTGCACTTCTCGGAGATGGCCCTGGCCAGCCTGACCAGCTACGGCCAGGTCCCGGCCATCTCCTGGCGGGTCGAGACCATGAGCTTCCTGACACCGGCCTCGCGCCTCGAGGAGCAGGCCAGGCACATGCGGGTCATGTTCGACTCCCTGACCTACAACCCGGCCTGGGCCCTGGCCAACATCAAGCTGGCCGCCACGGTCACCCGGCAGCGCATCCAGGCCCGACAGGCCTGGTTCAATGCCATGCAGCAAGTCCGCCAGTCCCAGCTGGAGGTCAGCGACATGATCACCCAGTCCTATGAACAGCGAAACGCCGCCTACGACCGCATCTTCGACAACTACAGCCAGGCCGTGCGCAGCGTGGACGCCTATGACGACCCCCTTACCGGGCGTGAGGTGGAGCTGCCCAACGGCTATGACACCGCCTGGACCAACGGCGACACGTACATCCTGTCCGAGGACCCGACCTCCAACCCCAACATCCGCTCGACCCGGAACTGGGAGCGGATGGAGCGGCGGGAGTAGGTGTGTGGTGCGGGTGGTGCTGGCGACAGAGCGTGCCGGTGGCTGAGGGCACCGGCTGTGCCATGGCACCTCTTCCGGGGGGTGGACAAGCGCTGCTCGAGGTGGTTGTCTGCAGTGGAGAGTAAAGGGGTGGTGAGCGGTTGCAAGCATGAGCGCCTCAGGCCCGGATCAGGCCAGAGCGCCGGCGATTGTCCCTTTTGAAGTGGGTCAACAGCCGCCGCGCTCACACAGCTTGAGTTTGACAGGATTTCATCTTCCAATGTCAAGCCCTCAGACCCGGACACGTCTCTGGCCGCCAACCCCTCTGGGTGCGTCGTGGCAAGCTTTGCCCGGGTGCGCTGGTAGAGACGGGCCACACCGGTCAGGCTGGAGATCAGAACCCGATGCGCCTGCCAAGGCCCCCGCGGCCGACGGCAGCACTGTGCTTTTCATGGGGTGCTCCCCCTCACTGATTCAGTTTCTCGATGAATTCAGCGAGCGCGGCAGCGTTGTTATGGCTTTCGTCCCTGGCCGCATACAGCAGGGTGATGGTGCCGCGGCGGGACTTGTCGGCCAGCTCGCGCAACGTTTCGGACTTCTCCTTTTGCTGGAGCTCGGCCCGGTAGCGTTGCTTGAACGCACCCCACTTTTCGCTGTCGTGGCCGTACCACTTCCGCAACTCGTCCGAAGGAGCGATCTCCTTGGCCCACTCATCGAGCTGAGCAGCCTCCTTGGAGATGCCGCGGGGCCAGAGCCGGTCCACAAGGATGCGTTCGCCGTCGTCCTCTTGCCCGGGGTCGTATATACGCCGCGTCCTGATCACCCGCGGTCGCCCTCGTATGTCTCGACCAGGTCGGTGTAGCGGTTGTGCAAGGCCCTGCGTTCGACCTCTTCGTACTCCTTGAGCATGGCCGTGTTTTCCTGATCGTCGAAATACTCGAGGATGGGGTGAAAGAACTCCTGGTCCTCCTTGCGGATATGCTCGGGGTAGAAGGTGACGAGGCGGCGGACGGCGTCGAGCAGGGCGTCTTTGCCCCTCTCGTCCCCGGCCACGTAATCGTTCAGGCCCGACGTGAGCCGGGCGGTCATCCTGCGGCCGTACTTGTGCTCCTCGATCAGCAGGTTGACCATGCGGTCATGCTCGTCCTTGAGGTCCTTCTTCTTGAGTTCGCGAAAGAGGATGTCCTCTTCCTTGCCGTGGTGACAGCGGTCGGCGTAGGTTTGAATGAACTCCACGGCGTGGCGCAGAAACTCCATGTCAGGCCTGTTGCCCGATTCGATGCTCTGGATTTCCTTTTTCATGAGCGCGACCATGCGTTCGATGAGCCGATGTTCGTGCATGAGGGGTCCGATGACTTTCATGAATGTCCTTCCAGGTTGGGATGTGAAGACGTCAACTTGATCCGGGCGGCAGAACCCCACCAGCTCGTGGGGCAAAAGGCCGCATGTCCACCCATACTCCAACCAAAGCAAAATTCACCAATGCTGTCCAGGTATCGACAGGTTGCCCTCCGGAGCGGCAAGTCCCAAATTTCCTTGCCCGCTCACACAGCGAGGCATCGAGTTTCATCCACCGACTCGTGGCCGTAAATGACGCAATATCATTGCTGCCCGGTCAAGGGGCAAAGAAAATGACCGGATTGAGGAGGCACGATTTTCTCGACGGCTGCTCAAGGTCGATGTTGGCCCACCCTATTCATAATGGGTCCACATTCGAAGCACCTTTGCAACATTCGCGTCCTCGATGACTTGATAGACCAGACGGTGGTGGATGTTGATGCGACGTGAGTGGGCACCCGCCAGATCGCCCATGACCTTTTCAAATGGAGGAGGGGTTTGATATTGCGCAACGCTCAGGGTGTTGCCCTCGATGGCCAGCGAGCCGTTATCCATAGACCTCACCGTTCGGAAGGGATTTTTGGTAACAAATTGATGAAGAACGATAAACTCAGACAGCAATAAGGGCGAAAGGATTTTCGCCCCTGCAGAAGGGGGTGGATTGTCGTTTTGTTTACGTCACCCAATGCGCAACCGGCTGGGAGAGGAACTCGTGGATGGGGATGCCGTCTCCCCCCACAAGGAGCAAGCGGTCCGGCTTGAATGCGGCGGCAAAGGCGTCCATGCCCGGGAGAACGTCCTTGAACGGACCGCTCTTGACCTCGATTGCCGTAAGCAACCGGGGGGACGCAACAACGAAATCCACTTCCCTGCTGCGCGCGCGCCAGTAATGGAGCTTGATTGAGCCTGCGAGCTGGGCATTGGCCAGGTGCGCGCCAACAGCGGATTCAACCAGCCTGCCCCAATGGGCGCGGTCGGCAAGGGCTTCTTCAAAAGTCAAACCGCTTTGCGCTGAAATGAGCGCCGTATTGAGAACCTGCAGCTTGGGGCTCGACCCCCGTCTGCGGACCACCTGTCCGGCGAACTTGGGAAGACCGGTAACCATGCCTGCCGCGGAAAGCAGGTCCAGGTAATGAGCCAGTGTTGTGGTGTTTCCCGCATCCTGCAGCTGCCCCAGCATCTTGGTGTACGACAGGACCTGGCCGGAGTAACGGCAGCTCAGTTCGAACAAGCGCCTCAGCAAGGCCGGCTTGTCGATCCTGGTAAGCAGGAGCACGTCCCGGGACAGCGTGGTTTCTATCAACGAATCATTGATGTACCGGGACCATCGTTCATGATCCCGGATAAGCGAAGCCGCCCCGGGATATCCCCCGAAAAAGACGAATTGCTCGGTACTCCAGCCAAAGGCCTGGTGCATTTCCGCCGCAGTCCAGTGGCCCAGATTCAGGATCTCGAACCTTCCGGCCAGGCTCTCGGTCAGGCCATGCTGGACGAGAAGGGGGGCGGAGCCGAGCAGGATCACTTTCAGCCTGCGTCCGGCGCGTGTATCCTCATCCCAGAGCCGTTTCACGGATTCGGCCCAGTTTGCCG
>CAZUBS010000263.1:0-3690 GCA_964618595.1 uncultured Desulfohalobiaceae bacterium | reverse complement strand
GTCAGGGTCCGCTCCCCCAACAGCTTGACCAGGGCTTGTACAATCTTGTTGCGAAGCGCCGGGTTGGCCGGTTCCAGGCTTTCGAGCAGCATGGGCACGGCCTTGAGGTTTCCCGCCTCCCCCAGTGCCTCGACAATCATGGAATCCACCAGCTCGGAGCCTTTCCCCAGGAAGCCGACCAGCGCGTCCACCGAGGATTCGTCGCGGATCTTGATCAGTGCCTCGATGACCGAGAACTGCACCCATTCGTCGTCGCCCAGGGCCTGGTTGAGGCACTGGGCCGCAGCCGGGCTCGCAATGTCGCCCAGGGCCACCGCGGCCTGATAGCGCACATTGACCTCGGGATCATCGAGCAGCACCCGACACAAGGCCCTGACCGCCCGGACGTCGCCCGTGGCACCCAGGATGTCGGCGGCAAAAATGCGCAGATCGGGATCGGGCCTCTCGAGCATCTCCAGCAGGGAGTCCAGGTCCCGGGAGCCCAGCTGGCGAAGAATGTCCATGGCCAGGTTGCGCACCGCCACGTTATCGGACTCGAGCAGGGGCAGCACCGCCCTGACAGTGGATGGGTCGGGGATCTTCCGCAGCGCCTGCTCCGCCGCCTCCTGAACGCCGAGGTTGTCGCTGGCGAGCAGCTTGACCAGAAGCGGCAGGGCCTCTTTGCACTGCAACTCTCCGGCGTGGTATGCGGCTTCACGCAGGGTGGCGCTGTCCGTTTCTTCCAGCTTGGCACACAGAGTTTGGCAATCCATGGTCTCCATCCACTTGCAGTGTCCGGGGCGGTGGCCCGGATCGGTCAGTTGTAGAGGCTGTTGGTGATTTCCACTGCCATGTCCTCGATGTCCACCACACCATCGGCCAGGCCGTTTTGCACGATGGCCTTGGGCATGCCGTAGACCACGCAGGTGGAGTCGCTCTGGGCCAGGGCCTTCCCCCCCCGCTCCTTGAGGGCCCGGATGCCCTCCAGTCCGTCGGAGCCCATCCCGGTCAGGATGATCCCCAGCCCGCGCCTGCCCACACCTTCGGCCACGGAGGAGATCAGCACGTTGGCCGAGGGTTTGTAGAGCGAGTCCCGGGGCTCCTGACTGACCGTGACATCGATGTGGGTGACCCGCTGTGTGATGGAAAGGTGGGAGCCCCCGGGGGCGATGAAGACCACGCCGTCCTTGACCCGGTCCCCGGCTTCCGCCTCCTTGACGGTGATGGCGCAGGTGTCGTTGAGCCGCTTGGCAAACGGCCCGGTAAAGGCTTTGGGCATGTGCTGGGCAATGAGGATGCAGGCGGGGAATTTTTCCGGCAGCATGGACAGCAGCTTCTGAACGGCAGGAGGGCCGCCCGTGGAAACCCCGATAGCCACGATGTCCCGGACCTGTGTCCTGCGGTCGGCCTTGGGCACGGTGACCACTTTGTCCTGGGCTGTCCGCCTGACCCTGGCGGCCATGGGCGACCGGACCTTGCGCCTGGCCACGGTCTTGACCTTCTGCTGCAGCTCCTCTTCGATCTTGATGATCTGCAGGGAAACCTTGGAGAGCTGCTTGGGGATGAAGTCGACCGCGCCGAGCTCCATGGCCTTGAGGGTTGCCTCGGCCCCCTCGTTGGTCAACGAGCTGATCATGATCACCGGCCGGGGCATCTCCATCATGATGTGCCTGAGCGCGGTCAGCCCGTCCATGCGCGGCATCTCGATGTCCATGGTCACCACGTCGGGGTTGAGCTCCCGGACTTTCTCCAGGGCCTCCTCGCCGTTGTGGGCCACGCCCACCACCTCGATCTCGGGATCGTTGTCCAGCATGGTGCTGATGGCCCGGCGCATGAATGCCGAATCATCAACGACCAGTACGCTGATCAATGACTGCTCCTCGCGTTTTGGCCTGTCCGATTGCACGGGATCGTGCCGGCAACCTTTCCCCGGCCGCTGTTCCCGACTGAAAAAACTGCTCGATCACGCTTCATGGGGCTCTTCCAGCTCCCTCACGAAGTCCTTGTTGTCCAGGAGCGAAAGCCAGGTCCTGGTCAGATCGCGGTCCCACTGCTTCCCCGCCCCCTCGGCCAGGATGGCCTTGACCTTTTGCGGGTCCATGGCCTTGCGGTAGGCGCGGTCGGAGGTCATGGCCTCGTAGCTGTCCACCACGCTGACCAGCCGGGCCAGGTAGGGGATGTCCTCCCCGGCCAGGCCCTCGGGGTACCCGTTCCCGTCAAAGCGTTCGTGGTGGTGGTAGATGATCAGCAAAATGTCCTGCAGGGTGCCCACCTTGGACAGGATGTCCCTGCCCACGGCAGGGTGCTTCTTCATGACCTCGTACTCGTCCGTATCCAGCCGGGAGTCCTTGTTCAAGATGTGGTCCGGCACCCCGATCTTGCCGATATCGTGCAGCACCCCGGCCGTGTAGAGCTGGTCGAGCTCACTCTGCTCCAGCCCGAGCTGCCTGCCCAGGGCCGTGGCGTAGTGGGCCACCCGTTCGGAATGCCCCCGGGTGTAGATGTCCTTGGCCTCCACGGCCTGGGCATAGGAACGGATCACGTCCATGGTCATCTCGCGCATCTGACCATAGAGGCGGGCGCTCTCGATGGAGGTGGCCGTGTGGGAAGCGAACACGGTCAGCAGCTGAAGGTCCGAGGTGGTGTACAGGTTCTGCTCCCCGTCGCGGATGAGCACCACCACCCCCACGACCTTTTGCTGCTGGTTGTACATGGGCACGACCATGAGCGAGTGGCTGAGGGGCTCATCCACCAGGAAGGACAGGTCGTTGTCGGCATTGACCACGTAAGGGTCGACCAGCTTGGAAACGCGTTTGGCGAGCACCAGCTTGATGACCCTGCTCAACCAGGGCCAGACCTTGGAGTTGTTGCGCAGGTTCGTCCCGTGCACCGAGGCCGACTTGAGCCCTGACCGCCTTTCCCCGTCGGCCACATACAGCCCCACACCGTCGGGGGAGAAGTTGCGCTGCAGGTGGAAGATGAACTCATTGAACAGGGAGTTCAGATCGAGCTGGGTGTTCAGGTCCTTGGTCAGGTTGAGGATGCGCACCAGGTTGCTCAGGTTCTTGCGCTCGGCCCGCTCCCTGCGTTCCTTGAGGACCTTGTCCACCTTGAGCAGAAGGTGGTTGATGTTGAAGGGCTTTGGGAGGTAGTCCGCAGCCCCCATCTTCATGCTCTCCACCGCGGTCTCGATGGTCCCGAACCCGGTCATGATCAGGAACTCGACGTCGATCTTCTCCTTGCTTATGCGCTGCAGCAGCTCCAAGCCGTTGAACACGGGCATGCGCAGGTCAGAAAGCACCAGGTCCATGGCGTTTTCGTGCAGGAAATCGAGGGCTTCCTTTCCGTTTTTGGCCTGGTGGACCTCGTACCCGGCGTCCTCCAGGGCGTCCTGGCAGATCTCTCGCAGGCTGACCTCGTCGTCGACCACGAGGATCTTGGCTTGGTTCTGGTTCACGTGGTGCTCTCGCCTTCTGAATACTTGGATGGAAAAACGGGTCTCACCCGGGCCGATATATGGCTCACATGTAAATTAGATGAATTACTGCATAAACCGTTCCCTGACAATGATCAAAAAAGTTCAATGATCCAGCTTGCCAAGAAGCAGGAAAAAGACTAATTATTTTTGGCTTCAAACAACGGGATGTGGCTCAGTCTGGCTAGAGCGCTGCGTTCGGGACGCAGAGACCGCGTGTTCGAATCACGCCATCC
>CAZUBS010000262.1:0-3712 GCA_964618595.1 uncultured Desulfohalobiaceae bacterium | reverse complement strand
TGACCTCTCCGCCAGGGCCCGGGAGGTGTTGGGACAGGTGGACCTCGTCCTGGCCGAGGACACCAGACGCACCGGCATGCTTTTCAAGCAGGCCGGGTTGCCCAAGAAGAAGTTTCTGAGCCTTTTCGAGCACAACGAGACCGCCCGTGCAGCTGAGGTCGTGAGCCAGCTGCAGACAGGAAGCAGCGTGGCCCTGGTCTCGGATGCCGGGACCCCACTGGTCTCCGACCCCGGGTACCGGCTGGTGCGGTCCGTGCGTCAGGCCGGCTTCAGGGTGGCGCCCGTGCCCGGGCCATCGGCAGTGCTCGCAGCTCTCACCGTCAGCGGCCTCCCTCCGACCCCCTTCACGTTCCTTGGTTTTTTGCCCCGCAAGCCGGGAGAGCAGCGCAAGGCCCTGGAGCCTTTTGCCGGTCTCAAGACCACCCTGATCTTCTTCGAGCGCAAGAGCAGGCTTCCCGGGACGCTCGCCCTGGCCCACGCCGTGCTCGGCGAGCGGGAGGTGTGCATCGCGCGTGAATTGACCAAGGTACATGAGCAGGTTACTACCTGTCATTTGAGCCAGGCTCGTGAGGCGGCAGAAAACCTGCTGGGCGAGATCACCGTCGTGGTCGGTCCCCCACTCGAAGAACACGGCCTGAGCACGGAAAATGACATCCAGGAGATGCTGCTCCGGGAACTTGAACGGGGAGGCCCCCCAAGGGAAGTGGTGGCCAGGGTCGTGGCCCGCTCCCACGGGTGGTCGAGAAAGAGTGTCTATGCAGCGTACCAGGCCGTGAAGGCAGCGGGGGGATTGCGGGCATCCCCGGACGGGAACGAGAGCGAAGGGGGTTGAGCACGGCCGTGAACTGGGATTGGAGAAAGACTCTGGCCTGCTTCTTCCGCACCTACCTGGTGGGGGCCTGCTTCAATACCAGGGGGCTGCAGAACGTGGGTCTGGCCTTTGCCATGGAGCCGGGGCTCAGGGCCTTGTACCAGGATCCGGCGTCCCTGAAACAGGCCCGCAAGCGACACCTGCGTCTCTACAACACCCACCCCTACTGGACGCCTTTCCTGGTGGGATATTTTTTGTTTCTGGAACGGAAGATCGCTCAAGGGGCGTTGCCGCCGCGGGCATTGGGCCGGATCCGCCAGACCACCACCTACACCCTGTCGGCCATCGGGGACTCCGTCTTCGGCGGCAGCCTGCTCATCTTCTGGTCCTTGTCCACGATATGTCTGCTGCTCTATGATCAGAGAGTCCTGGCTTTTGTGTGGCTCGGTGTTGCCCTGGCCGCCATTCAGGTCTTCAAGGCCTTCACCTTCTGGAGAGGGCTGACCAGCGGTCTGACCTTCCTGCAGAAGGTCAGGGCATGGGATCTGATCAACAAGGGACAGCGGGTCAAGATCACCAATGCCCTGCTGTTGCTCTTGATATGGTACAGAATTTACCCCATCGAGGACCCGCCCTGGCACTCCCCCTGGGCCTTCTGGGCCTGGGCCGGCCTGGTGGTGCTCTGCGCATGGGTCGCCGAACGGACCATGCTGTTCAGGGAGGGGGTGGTGGTGGCAGTGGGCATGGCCTTTTTGTTCTGGCCGGCCCTGGTCGAGCTCTGGACGATGGTGCTCGGGAAATGAAACCGCAATGGTCCCGGATATGGAGTGGCAGCAATGTCTGATGAAACGCGGATCATAGAGGTCTGCGTCCGCAATGAGCTGGGCATGCACGCCAGGCCTGCGGCCTTGCTGGCCAAGGAGGCCCAGAAGTTCAAGGCGGAGGTCGTTCTTGCCCTTGACGGCCGGGAGGTGGACGGCAAGTCCGTCCTGGACATTCTGACCCTGGCCGCGACCCAGGGGGCGCACATGCAGATCAAGGTCACCGGCGAGGATGCCGGCGAAGCTGCACAGCAGCTGGAAAAGGTCTTCAAGCAGGGTTTGGGTGGGGGTTAGGTGGCAAAGAAGATCCTGACAGGCATTCCTGTTTCCGTGGGCATTGGCATCGGCAAGGCCTACTATCTGCGGCGGGGCGGCTTCCATCTGGCCCCGCGACAGATCATCGCCCAGGGGGAGATCGAGCCAGAGGTCAAACGGCTCACCACGGCCTTTGATCTGGCGAGCAAGGAGCTGGAGGATATCCAGGCCAAGGTCCCCCTGGAGCTTCGGGAGCATGCCGCTGTCCTGGAGACCCACATCATGCTGCTGCGGGACAAGAAGCTGCGCGCAACCGCCACGGGTTACGTACGCGATCAGCGGCTCAATGCGGAGTGGGCCCTGGAAAAGGCCGTGGCGGACATCGAAAAGGCCTTCAGGCAGATCCAGGACGAGTATATCCGGGAGCGCATTCTGGACATCCGGCAGGTGGTCAAGCGGGTCCTGAATACAATGGCAGGAAGCGTGGAAGAGATCGAGCCCATCGACTCACGGGTCATTCTGGTGGCGCGGGACCTTACTCCGGCGGACACCATCGAGCTTGACGTGAACAAGATCATGGCCTTTGCCACGGCCACCGGGGGCAAGACCTCCCACGTGGGCATCCTGGCCAGATCGCTCCAGACTCCGGCGGTGGTGGGTGTGGCCGATCTCGAGCCGGGCATCATCGACAACGAGCTGATCATCATCGACGCCATGAAGGGCCGCATCCTCATCGATCCGGATGAGGAGGAGCTGGCCCATTACTCCGACCTCAAGTACCAGTTCGAGAACTACCGGGCCACCATCATCAGGCGCTGCAACCTTCCGGGGGAGACCATCGACGGCTACCGGGTGAACGTGCTGGCCAACATCGAGCTCTTTGAAGAGGTGACCACGGTCCTGGACAACGGCGGTGAAGGCATCGGCCTGTACCGCAGCGAGTACAGCTACATGAACCGCCGCGAGCTGCCCGGTGAAGAGGAGCTCATGGAGGAGTACAGGGACCTGGCCCACATCGTCCACCCTCGCAAGGTGGTCATCAGGACCCTGGACGTGGGCGGGGACAAGTTCGACCGGATCTTCGGGCCGTCGGAGGAGGCAAACCCCGCCCTCGGCCTGCGGGCCATCCGGTTCTGCATGCGCCACCCCGAGATGTTCAAGACCCAGCTCAGGGCCATCCTCAGGGCCAGCGTGGTGGGCAACCTCTCCATCATGTTCCCCATGGTCTCGGGCCTGCACGAGCTGCGCGACCTGAAGCGCATCCTGTTCCAGGTCAGGGAGGACCTGAAGCGGGACGGGCTGGCCTTCAACCCGGACATGCCCGTGGGCATCATGGTCGAGCTGCCTTCGGCGGTGATGACCGCGGACATCCTGGCCCCGGAGGTGGATTTTTTCAGCATCGGCACCAACGATCTCATCCAGTACTCCCTGGGCATCGACCGCACCAACCGCCACGTCTCCTACCTGGACCAGCCGCTGCACCCCGCCCTGCTTCGCAGCATCAAGCACGTGGTGGATGCCGGCCACCAGTCCGGCATAGAGGTCAGCATCTGCGGCGAGATGGCCTCCGACCCCTACTGCGTCCCGATCCTCATGGGTATGAAGATCGACAATCTGAGCCTCAACCCCCAGGCCATCCCCGGGATCAAGCGCATCATCAGGCGCACCACCATGCAGGAGTGCTTCACCTTGCTCAAGCAGGTCCTGGAAAGCAACTCGGTCCCCCGCAACAACCGCCTGGTGCGAAACACCATTTTCAAACGCTTCCCCGAGGAGCTCATGTTCTACTCCTCGGTTCTTGGCAATCCGGACGAGATCGTTTCCT
>CAZUBS010000261.1:0-3724 GCA_964618595.1 uncultured Desulfohalobiaceae bacterium | reverse complement strand
AGGATAAGGGGCAGGGTGATCTTGCCTTCGCGCAGATCCCCGCCACTGGGCTTGCCAGTGGACTCGGACGGTACCGAGTAGTCCAGAGCGTCGTCCACCAGTTGGAAGGCAATGCCGAGGTTGAGCCCATATGCCTTGGCCCCCTCCTCGACATCATGGCCGACTCCGGCCAGTATGGCGCCGCACTGGCAGGAAGCCTGGATCAGAAAAGCTGTCTTGCCGCGGATGATCTCCAGGTACTCTTCCCGGGTCAGGGAGGGCTGTCCGGCGCGGGCGATCTCAAGGATTTCACCGCTTGCCGTCTCCACGATGGCCGTGGAGGCGCAGGACATGAGCCGCGGGATGCCATAGTCTGCGATGAGCCTGTTGGCCAGTGCCAGGAGCGCGTCCCCGGCCAGAATGGTCTTCCGGAAGCCAAAGACCTTGTGGGCGGCCTGGCGGCCGCGCCGAAGCTCTGCCCCGTCAAGGATGTCGTCGTGCAGCAGGGTGGCCGAGTGCAGGTACTCCAGGGCGCAACCAAGAGGGGTTCCAGACTCGGGGTCGTGTCCCAGGGCGGTCGAGACCAGCCGGCAGAGCAAGGGCCGGAGACGTTTTCCGCCTGCCTCGAGCACGTGCTCGGCCACAGGCAGGACCAGGGGGTGCAGACCTTGTATGCCGGCTTCCAGGGAGCTGTTGATCAGAGGCAGCTGTGCGTGGAAGTAAGCCTTCAGGCGATCCATGGGTGACTCGTTTCCGGGGAGAGGAGATGCACTCTTCTCCCGCCCCGAGGGTTGTCAAGTTGTGTGTATCAGATCCCGCAGACAGGCAAGGGCTCGAAGGCCGGCTTCCCCCATGTCAAAGCTCAAGTCGTTGACGTAGGCAGAGACGTGCGCCTCGAGGGTGGAAGCATCGAGTTCCTGCGCCAGAGCCGTGAGCAGCGGCGTTGTCTCTTCCCGGTGTCCATGGGACCACGAGAGGCTGCTTCTGATGAGCTCCTGCACTTGAGCGGGTACTGTCGTTCCAAGGCTTTTGTCAATGACGATGCACCCCAGGGGAAGGGGCAGTCCGCGACTCTTTTCACGCCACCACTGCCCGATGTCGAGCAGGCACCGGAAGCCGTACCGCTGATAGACCAGGGCGGACTCGTGGATGAGCAGCCCGGCTTCCACCTGCCCCAGGGAGACGGCCTGGATGATCCTGTCGTACTCCATGGGCACCGGCCGCCAGGAATGGTCGCCCAGGGCTGCCTGCAAGAGCGCGCAGGCGGTGGTCTGCAAGCCGGGGACAGCGATGGTTCGTGGCAGGGTGTCCCTGCCCGGCCGGGCCACCAGCCTGGGGCCATGCTCCAGGCCGAAGGCCGCTCCGGCGGAAAGAATCCTGCACCGGGTTTCCAGACGAAGGGCCTGGGCGGCCGAGACCTTGGTGACCTGGGTCTGCCCTCTGAGGGCGAGCAAGTTCAGGTCCTGCACATCTTCCCACAAAAATCGCGTGGACAGCCCTGGCAGCTCTCCGACCCGCCCCAGGATCCACCCGGCGAAGACAAAGGTGTCGTTGGGGCAGGGAGAAATGGCCACGGTTATCATTTTGGGCCCGGGCGTGTGCTCCGACGTGTGCGACACTGGGTCAGCGACCGTCCGTTGTCATGAATATTCGGGAAAAGACGTGGCCGAGCTCGGCCAGTGATGATTTCAGGTCCCAGTCGTCTTTGTGCCTGGAACCGACCCTGTTGGAGACCGTGCGTATCTCCAGGAAGGGGATGCCAAAGCGCAAGGCAGTCCATCCCAGGGCAAAGCCTTCCATGTTTTCCAGGTCTGCATTCAGCTTCTGCCTGGTTTTGGCCAGCTCGGGCGTACCGGTCACGCCGGCCACGCTCAGGCTGGTTGCCATGGGCCAGTCGGGTGAAAGCGACACTCCAAGTGTTGCAGAGCTTGTCTGGGGGTGCAGGGCCAAGCGTTCGAACACGGGCCTGCCCTGCAGACTCCCCTGGGAAAATCCGATACCGCACGGATCCACACCCTCATCTGTCAGCAGCCCGAACTCGGGCCAGATCTCCTCCCTGACCACCACCGGGGAAGCCAGCGGGCAGGCCTTGAGATCGAAGCATCCGGCAATGCCCAGATTGATCACGCCGTGAACAGGTCCCATTGCCCCAAGCAGGTGTCCCAGGGCGCCGGCTGCGTTGACAGGCCCGACACCGGTCACGAGCAGCAGCAGTTGCCAGGGGGGAAGGGAAAGCCGCCCCCACTCCCTAGGGTCGGGAATCGTCGCCCCCGGCACATGGGCCAGGCAGGAGCTGAGCTCTTTGGGTGTGGCCGTGGAAAGGATGCAGGTCTTCTCGGTCATGTTTTCGGTATCCTGCGGCTCAGCAGACTGGTATTCCCAGGCCCGACAGGGCCCGGAAAAGCCGGAGGCGGATCCGGGTGGACAGGCACGGGATCCCGGGAGTAGGTATGGGCATGTCGTTCGAGGTGGACATATTCCTTATCGCGCTTGGCCTGGCCATGGTCTTTGAAGGGCTGCCCTATTTTCTCCTGGCGGAACGCATGCCTGCGATCCTGCGTATGCTGGCGCAAGCCAGTCCGAGGCAGCTGCGTTCCCTCGGGCTGGTGGTGCTGGTCCTTGGATTGGTGCTCATCTCTCTGGGCCGAAAGCTCTGATATTTCAAGGAAGAATGCCCCAGGCTCAGCCAGGGGGTGCTTTTTCCGCCAGGTGAACGTAGACGATGCCTGAGCAGAGCGGGTAGTAAGCCACTCTGGAGAACCCGGCCGCAAGGAGCTCCCGCCCGAGGTCCTCTGCGGCGGGGAACTCCCTGATGGTCCGGGCCAGGTAGCCGTAGGCCCCCGGATCCCTCGAGATGAGCCTTCCCAGCCAGGGCAGCAGTTGATTGAGATAGAAGTTGTAAGCCCCGCGCCAGATCCTGCCCTTGCCACTCCCAAATTCAAGGATGCACAACCTCCCTCCGGGGGTGAGGACCCTGAGCAGCTCTGCATAAGCCTCTTGCCGGGGGAGGATGTTGCGAATCCCAAAGGCAATGGTCACCGTGTCCACGCATTCCCCGGGCAGGGGGAGGCGTTTGCCGTCCGCGCAGACCGGCTGGATCTTTTTCATCCTGACAGGGTCGACCTTGCCGCGCCCCTTTTGCAGCATGGGCAGGGCAAAATCCATCGCCACCACCGAGGCCGTGGGGTGGCGGCGATGGATCTCCAGGGATACATCGAGGGTTCCGGCCGCGAGGTCGAGCACGCGCCCGGTGCTGCCGATCCGTACATGACGCACCATTCGGTGACGCCAGTAGATGTCCTGACCAAAACTCAGGAAGTGGTTCAGGAAATCATACCATCCTGCAATGCGCCCGAACATGGCTGACACCCGGCTGCCATGGGGGTCGCCGGCAGATCGTTCCTCACTCATCCGGGACGTCGTCCACCAGGGGGACATCACTCTGGGGGGCGATGGTCTGCAGAACCTCATGATAGATCGGGGAAAAAAATTCAGAGAAGTTGTTGGGTGAGATGCGCCCGATCTCTATGAACTTGACCACGATCTCCTTGGTGGTCTGCAGGGCCATTTTTTTCAGCTGATCCACGACGGGTGTCCTCCTGCAGGCAAAGCTGGTTCCTTGGCCGGGGAGCGGCGATACCGGGTCCAGCAAGGATCCGCCATAGCCGCCACATGAGACGTGGACAAAAAAAACCGTCCGGTGGGGAAATGGTCTTGACCGCTCACAAACGGGGACCCCGGACGG
>CAZUBS010000260.1:0-3748 GCA_964618595.1 uncultured Desulfohalobiaceae bacterium | reverse complement strand
AAGCGGCTGGCTGGAATTCCATACAAAGCGTCGAGGAACCTCTTATTCTTCGTGCTTTGGGCTTTGAGCTTTCAGCTTTGAGCTACTGGCTTCCAGCTTCGAGCTTTGAGCTTCCAACTTTCCCAACGCCTCCTCCAGCTCCTCGAACTCCACCGGCTTGGTCAGGTAGGCATTGAAGCCGCGGTCCGCGAAACGGTTGCGGTCGGTGTCCAGGGCGTAGGCGGTCAGGGCGATGATGGGCACGCCGGGGTCCACCCCCGGGGGCGGGTCGTTGCGGATGACCCGGGCAGCTGCGTCGCCGGACAGTTCGGGCATGGAGATGTCCATGAGCACCGCGTCGAAGGCTTCCCGGCCCAGCTTTTCAAGAACCTCCAGGCCGTTGCGCGCCACCTCCACCTCGTGTCCAGCGTCCTTGAGCAGCTCCTCGATGACGATCAGGTTCAGGGCGTTGTCCTCGGCCACCAGGAGCTTGAACGGACCTGCCTTCTCTCCCGCAGCCTGCGGCTTTGGGGCAGGCGCGGCGTTCTCCTGGTCCTGCTGGAGCTCCATGGTGAAGGTGAAGGTGCTGCCCCGGCCTTTCTCGCTCTGCACCACGATGTCACCTCCCATCATCTCGATGAGGCTTCTGGATATGGTCAGCCCCAAGCCGGTCCCGCCATAATTGACGTGGGCCGAGGTGGGGGCCTGGTCAAAGCTCTCGAAGATCCGCTCCAGGTCCTGCCTGGAAATGCCGATTCCCGTGTCCGCGACCGAAAATCGGACCTCTGCGGTGCGGGCTGGACCCGGGGCGGATGCCAGCTCCGCAGTCACTGTGACCGAGCCCTGCTCGGTGAACTTGACGGCGTTGCCCACGATATTGACCAGCACCTGGCGCATCCTGCCCACGTCCCCCAGCAGCCGGTCCGGGATGGCCGGGTCGGCCTCGAAGTGGAAGTCGAGCCCCTTGCCCTCTGCCTCCAGGTTCAGTGGCCTGAGGGTGGACTCGAAAAACTCCCGGAACGAGAAGGGCGCCGGGAACAGCTCGGTCCTGCCAGCTTCGATCTTGGATAGGTCCAGGATGTCGTTGACGATGTCCAGCAGGTGTCCCGAGGACTCGTTGATCATGGCCAGGTAGTCCCGCGTCTCGGCTTCCCCGGTCCTGCGCTCGGCAAGCTCGGCCAGGCCGATGATTCCGTTGAGCGGGGTGCGTATTTCGTGGCTCATGTGGGACAAAAACTCGGACTTGGCCCGGTTGGCGGCCTCGGCCTCCTGCTTGGCCTGTCTGAGCTCATTTTCGACCTTTTTCAGGTCCGTGATGTCGGTCATGGTCTGCACGGCGCCGGTCACTCTGTCATCCAGGGCCCGCAGCGGGGCCGCGCTGGACAGGACGTGAACCGGGGTCTCGCTTCCTTTGGGGTAAAGCAGGAACTCCTCGTTGACCACGCTCTCTCCCTGCAGCGCTTTCCAGCCCACAAGGTCCTGCTTCTCCACGGGGTCGCCCGCGGTGGACCTGACCTGAAAAAGGGCGATGCGTGCCTCAGCCGGCAAATCCTCCACCTCCTTGAGGGTGAAGCCCAGGATGCGCTCGGCAGCGGGGTTCAAGGCCGTGATCCTGTGCCCGGCATCGTAAAAAACGACCCCGTCCGCCATGGCCTCCAGGGAGGCGCTCAGCTCGCTGGAGCGATTTTCCGCCACGTTTCTGGCCCTGTGCAGCTTGTCCTGAAGGCGCTTGTAGTCGGTGATGTCCCTGGACACGACCAGGACGGTCTCGAAGCGGCCCGCGGCCTCCCGTTCCGGAACCGCGATGTTGGTGAACCAGCGCACCCCTTCCCGGGTCGTCATCGAGGATTCAAGGCTGGTCTCCTTGCCCGTCTTGTAGACCCGGGTCAGGGCCCGTTCGATTTGGTCTATCATCTCGGCGCGTTCCGGGATGTCCGGCTCGTAGACCGGCCTGCCCACGAACTCCTTCAGGGGCCTGCCGGTCAGACGGGCCAGGGCCGGGTTGGCATAGACGCGGATGTACTGGCGGTCGTAGCGCACGATGACGTCCGGGGTGTGCTCCGCCAGGGTGCGGAACTTGCGCTCCTTCTCCCGCAGCCACTGTTCGGCCTGCTTGCTTTCGCTGATGTCCCGCAGGATCTCCAGCTTGGAAACGGAGCCGTCCGGGTTGGAAAGAGGGGAGTCTAACAGGTCATAGGTTTTGTGCACCTTTGGCGAGTACCACTCCCAGCGCAGTGTCTGGCCGGCCAGGACATCGGGGTTCCTGCAGTCGGGGCAAGGCGCGTCCCGGTCGTGGAAGTAGGCGTAGCATTTTTTTTCGGCCACCAGGCCGAAGGTCCGCTCCAGAACCGGGTTGACATACTCCAGCTCATGCCCGGCCGAGATGATGCACACCCCGTCGTGCATGCTGTTCAGGATGCTCCCCAACTTGGCCCGTTCCGCCTGCAGGGCGTCCTCGATCCTTCTGCGCTCTGTGATGTCCGAGACAACCCCTGTCAGCCGGGTCATTGTCCCGTCCCTCTCGAACAGAGCCGTCCCGCTTTCCTCCAGCCAGATAACTTCGCCGTCCGGGCGCCTGAACCGATAGGTGACACTGTATCCCGGCTGCCCGGGGTGCAGTTGCTCGACCATGGCCTTGAAAGCTGGCCTGTCCTGCTCATGGACCCGCTCGAAATGGTCCTTTCCGGTCGACTCCCTGGACAGCTCCGGTTCCAGGCCCAGGATTCCGGCAGCCGACTCCGAACGCAGGGTCCTGTCCTGCGCAGGGTCCCACTCAAAGGCGAACACGCCCCCGGCCTCCATGGCCCGCTGCAGCAGCTCGCAACTTTCCGGATCGATTTTTTCTGGCAAAGCCGGCATGAATTCTCTCCAGTACAACCCCCGGCAAGATTTTCTTTCCGAGCCTTTCCCATACATGAGCCGGGTTCATATGACCAGACTCCCGGCACGTCTCCACAGCCTCCCGACAGATTGGGCCGGCTCACCATGCCCGGACATCTTGTTTCGACTCCCCAGGCTTGCCATTGCCCATGATCTCGTCTATTTCCGGTCGCATTGAGACTGGAGTAAATCTTTTAAATAAAATTTTACCAGACTGAAAAACTTTTATGTGACTTGTAATAAGGCACATATAACACCAGAACACCAGTATGGAATACGGAGCACAATGATCGCAACCACTGCAACAGCCGCCCTGCTTGGCATCGACGCCTACACAGTGGAGTTGGAGGTCGACCTGGCCCGTTCGGGTCTTCCCGCCTACATCATGGTCGGACTGGCCGAAGGGGCGGTGCGCGAGTCCAAGGAGCGGGTCTTCACCGCCCTCAAGAACTCCGGCTTCAAGCTCCCGCCCTCCCGCATCACCGTCAACCTGGCCCCGGCCGACGTGCGCAAGGCCGGTTCCAGCTACGACCTGCCCCTGGCCCTGGGGCTGCTGGCCGCCAACGACACCCTGCAACGCAGACAGTTGCACGGGATCTACTCGGCCGGGGAGCTCTCCCTGACCGGCGAGGTCAAGCCCGTTCCCGGGGTGCTGCCCATGGCCCTCAAGGCCAGGGACCAGCAGGCCAGGTGCCTGCTGGTCCCCCGGGGAAACGCGGCCGAGGCCGCCGTGGTCAAGGGGCTGGTGGTCGTCCCGGTGGACACCCTGGGACAGGCCGTGCGCATCGTGGCGGGCGAGGAGGAAGCCCGGCCGGCGGTCTGTGACATCGAGGAGCTGTGGGCCGCCCGGGAGCAGCACCAGGTGGACTTCAGCGAGGTCAAGGGCCAG
>CAZUBS010000259.1:0-3748 GCA_964618595.1 uncultured Desulfohalobiaceae bacterium | reverse complement strand
TTCGGCTGCACCAGGAAGTCCCCGGCTCCTGAGCCACTTGATCTCATGACCAAGAAGCCTCCGAGGGAAACCGAGCAGCAGGTCGCACCCCAGCAGGAAGAGCAGCAGGTCACGGAAGAAAAAGTGCAGGAGGAGCCACCCGCACCGCTGTGCCCCTCTCCCATGGAGGTCTTCGAGGAAAACTACGCCAAGCTGCCATCGACCCACACCGTGGTCAAAGGCGAGTGTTTGTGGTGGATCGCCGAGTACAAGCAGATATACAACGACCCCTTCATGTGGCCTTTGATTTACAAGGACAACCGGGACCAGATCAAGGATCCCGATCTCATCTACCCGGGACAGGTCTTTTCCATCCCCAGGCAGTTCTCCATGAATGATCTCAAGGAGAGCAGGCGAAGCGCCGGTGCGCCAGGGCCCTACCTGCCACCCGACACTGCCAGGCTGCCGTACGACCTGAGCAAAGACCTGGGGTGGTGCGAGTAAGCCGGGAGCACCCCAGACAAAGACAAGCCCCGGCCCATCAGGCCGGGGCTTTTTTCATCCCTTTCAGGAGGGTGGCCGGAGGCGGATTTCATTGACACGGCGCTGCCCTGCCTGTAAATTTAGAAGATATTAAGAATAATCGAGGCAGCTTGCGCCGTGCTTGGCATCGCATGCGACCTGCACCGGCCGTGAGCGCCTTTGCGGGACGCCTGTTTTCGTACCGCCATCGCCTCAACACCCACGAAAAATCGACCGCGCTGATCGTTTTCCCGGCCTCCCGGCTCAGGGCCTGACCGCTCGAGAGTCCGCCCAGGCCAGTAACAAGGAGTAGTGACGCCCATGGCCCAGAAGTTCAGCCTCAAACGCCCCTATTCCGAGCTTCCCCTGGTCAACCGGGAGGAACCCGAGCTCTACCGGGACATCTATCCCTACAAAAAGGTCATCCGCACCAGCTTCGACGACATCTTCGTCATGCCCAGGCCGGCCTCTCCCATGTTCATCACCGACACCACCTTCCGGGACGGTCAGCAGGCCCGCCCCCCCTACTCGGTCTCCCAGATCAGCACCATCTTCGACCTGCTGCACAAGCTGGGCGGTCACAGCGGGCTCATCCGCCAGAGCGAGTTCTTCCTCTACTCGAAGAAGGACCGCATGGCAGTGGAGTCCTGCCTGGCCAAGGGCTACACCTACCCCGAGGTCACCGGCTGGATCAGGGCCAAACCCGACGACCTGGCACTGGTCCGTTCCATGGGTCTCTCCGAGACCGGGATGCTCACCTCTGTCTCCGACTACCACATCTTCCTGAAGCTGGGGAAAAATCGGCAGCAGGCCCTGGACGACTATCTCCGGGTGGTGGAGAAGGCCCTGGAGCAGGGCATCATTCCCAGGTGTCATTTCGAGGATATCACACGGGCCGACATCTATGGCTTCTGCCTGCCCTTTGCCCGGCGGCTCATGGAGCTCTCCCGGCAGGCGGGGCTGCCGGTCAAGATCCGCCTCTGCGACACCATGGGCTACGGCATCCCCTACCCAGGAGCGGCCCTGCCCCGTTCCGTGCCCAAGATCGTGCGCGCCTTCACCGACGAGGCCGAGGTTCCGGGCCAGTGGCTGGAGTGGCACGGGCACAACGACTTCCACAAGGTGCTCATCAACAGTGTCACCGCCTGGCTCTTCGGCTGCTCCGGGGCCAACGGCACCCTGCTCGGCTTTGGGGAGCGCACGGGAAACACCCCTGTCGAGGCCATGGTTCTGGAGTACATCTCCCTGACCGGAAACGACGATGCCGCCATCACCCAGACCATTGCCGAGGTGGCCGACTACTTCGAGAAGGAGCTGGGGTACCAGATCCCCCCCAACTACCCCTTTGTCGGGCGCGACTTCAACGCCACCAGCGCCGGCATCCACGTGGACGGCCTGCTCAAAAACGAGGAGATCTACAACATCTTCGCCACCGGGCACAACCTGGGCCGTCCCGTACCCATCACCATCACCGACAAGTCCGGCAAGGCCGGTGTGGCCTACTGGATCAACCAGAATCTCGACCTTGACCTGGAAGAGAAGCTCGACAAGCGTCACCCTGCCGTGGACAGGATATACAAGAAGATCACGCAGGCCTACGAACAGGGTCGCAACACCTCCTTCTCCCACCAGGAGATGCTCGCCCTGGCCAAGCGGTTTCTGCCCGAGCACTTTGCCTCGGAGTTCGACCACCTCAAGGAGCTGGCCCACACCATCGCCGGCAAGCTCATCCAGCGTCTGGCCGAGGACCCCTCGCTGCGCAAGCTCGATCAGCAGAGCGCCCTGGTCAAGTTCGAGCAGTTCGTGGACAAGTACCCGTTCATCCAGCACATTTATCTCATCGACACCACGGGGCGCAGCATCACCTGGAAGGCCACCCACCAGGAGGACCTGCCCAAGTACAAGCAGGTCGTCCCGGGCACGGACTTCTCCGACCGCGACTGGTTCATCCGGCCCATGCAGACCGGGCGGATGCACATCACCGACTTCTACCGCTCCCACTTCACCGGCAAGCTCTGCCTGACGGTCTCCTGCCCGGTCTTTTCGGACCAGGATGAGATCAACGCCGTCCTGGGGGCGGACATCCGCTTCGAGGAGCTTCTCGTGCTGCACCAGACCCTGGACGAGGAAATCCAGGACGAGCCGGAACGGAGCTGACCAGCGCCTCGCCCCCTGGCCCTGATGCACTGAGCGGCAGGCTCTGGTTCCTTTGCAAAACCACTGGGGGCAAGGCCTAAAAACCCAGATTCAAGGAGGGGGGTTCTTGGGCAACACGCTGTCTTGTCGGTCAGGAAAAGGTTTACAAACTCCTTTCCGTTGGTGAAAAAGGGGCATGCCGCTTCGCACAACAAACCTGATCCTCACCCTTGTGGCGACCTTGCTCCTGGCTCTTGCGGGCTGCACTCCCCGAGCTCCGCTGCCAGCCCCACCCGGACCCGCACCCAAGGGCACCCAGCGCCAGTACACCGTGCTCGGCCAGACCTACCAGCCCATCGCCTCCGCCCATGGCTTTGTCGAGGATGGCATTGCGTCCTGGTACGGTCGAAAGTTCCACGGGCGACCCACTGCCTGCGGGGAACGATACGACATGCACAAGCTCACCGCGGCGCACCGCATCCTTCCCATGCACACCCATGTCCGGGTCACCAACCTGGAAAACGGCCGGCAGCTTGTGGTGCGCATCAACGACCGTGGGCCCTTCGTCAAAAACCGGATCATTGATCTTTCCTGCGCCGGGGCCACCCAGCTTGGAATGGCCGAGAAGGGCACAGCCCGTGTCCGTGTGGAGGCAATCGAGACCCTGCCCAGGGATCTCCCGGGGCGATACTACGTGCAGATCGGCTCGTTTGCCCAGCAGGACAATGCCCTGGCGCTCAGCAAACGCATGCAGCAGCTGGGCTACTCAAAGACCCGGGTGCAGCGTATTCTGGTGGGAGACACAATTTTCTGGCGGGTGCAGGTCGGGACGTTCCCGAAGTTGAGCCTGGCCGAGCAAGCCCTGGCCAGGCTCTCCAGCGAGAACCCCGCAAGCTTCATTCTTGCGGATTGAGCGTGCTGCGGAACTTCCTGGACAGCCGCAGCACCACCACCTTGCGCGGCGGCAGGGTGATGGTTTCAGCGGTCTGGGGGTTTCTGCCCTTGCGGGATTTCTCGGCATAGGCCTCGAACTTTCCAAAACCGCTGATCAACAGCGAGTGGTCACGCTTGATGGCCTCTTTCATAGTGTCCAGCAAGGCTTCCACGTGGT
>CAZUBS010000258.1:0-3820 GCA_964618595.1 uncultured Desulfohalobiaceae bacterium | reverse complement strand
GGTTTTGCAAAACACGCTTGACGTCGACCACGCTGACGCGTTCTCCGATCCATCGCCAGTCCATGGTCTCGGGAGGATGGGCCCAGACTTTGAAGTTGTAGGGCAGCATGAACAGCCTGGCGATGCCCGGTCCGAAGGTCTTGTTGATCCAGGCTTTGAAGTCTTTGGGCTGTGCTCCCCGCCCGTTGCAGGAGAGCAGGCCCTCGATGCATTCCCACTGCAACTCCCGGGGCAGGTGGCGGATGTTGTTCTGAAAGGGGTAGGGGACCCAGCGCTTTGCCAGGCGGATGAAGGCCCGTCGCTGGTGTTGCAGGCAGTCATTGCCCAGGAGGCTCTCAAGGAGATGATCGAAATAGTCGTAGTGAGAGAAAACCACGTGGCCGCCCACGTCCCAGGTGAAGCCGGCCGCATCCTGGAAGCTGGCGGAAAGACCTCCGGGGTAGCTGTTTTTCTCCAGCACCAGGAAGTCGTGGCAGCCCAGCTCCTGCAGACGATGAGCAGCGCCAAGCCCGGTGGGTCCGGCACCGAGAATCAGAAATTTGACGCGCATTCCTTCTTCTCCAAAGGCCGTATTTCCGCCTGATCCATCCGGTCGATCTTGGCCAGGAGGTCTTTCTCCAGCAAGGCTGCCTCCCACTCTGCGAGATCTTCGAACTCTTTCTCGGTGTATTTGTGCTGCAGCTTATACCTGTTCCCGAGCATGGCCCCGATCTGGTCAGGGTTTTTCCGGCTCAGCTTGCCGGAATGCATCATGTGGCGCACGGACAGGTGCCCCTGGTAGATGGCTGGAGAACCTTTCAGACAGGAGCGGATGTCACGGTCGAGATCGTCGAACTGGGAAGGGGAAAAACGCAGGTCAAAATCACCGCACTCTAGAAGTGTCGGGGTGGCAAAGAGATGACAGCATCCTGTCACGTGCAGACAGGGACGCAGATAGGAGAATTGTCCCTGGTCGGTGGTCGTGAAGTGCAGATCGGAGATGCTGGCCGATGCGCCCTGTCCTCGGTCTTCATGTCGGGCCGGTTTGAGGTGGTAGTCCACGCTTTGAAGAATGTGGGGGGCTTGGTCGTCAACCACTCTGCACCCCCAGACACCGGCCGAGGGGTAGGCCGAAACCGCTCCGCCGAGCAACTTCAGCCAATCAGCGGGCAGTGACACGTCGTCATCAAGGTAGACGACCCACTCCGAGGACTTGATTTCCGGCAGGTGCATCAACCAGTTCCTGGCTGCAGGCGCCCCGATATTGACGGGAAGAGTGATCACCTCGAGCCGTTCCCTGCCAAGCCGGTCCTTCCAGATGTCCAGGACTTGGGCTGTTTGGTCTGTGGATCCGTTGTCAAGGACGAATATCCTGGCCTCTCCAAGACTGGACTCGGCCAGGCTCTTCAGGGTCAGCCCCACCTCCCTAGATTTGTTCCAGGTGTACAGACAGATCGATGTTCTGCCTGGGGGAAGGGAAGGCGCGGTATGGCTCTTATCGAGAGCGTCATGAAGCCTGAGGACGGTGTTTGTCATCCAGGGGTTGAGGCTGGTCTGACGGTTCCAGAGGGCCAGCGCCCTGTCCCGGTCACCCAGGCTGAGCGCAATCTCAGCCTCCAGCGAGGTGAGGATGCCTGGAAGGGCTGTGCGGGCACTGACAAGTGCGGCGCGCGCGTTTTCCGCATGCCCCAGGAGGAGCTCCAGCCGGGCCAGGGCAGCCTGGCGAAACGGCTCAAGGGTCAGGGGCCAGGGAACCCTGAGATGGCTGCCGAGCCAATCCAGATCGTTGAAGAACAGCCCGAAATCGAATGCGAGCATCCTGCAGTAGAGGTTTTCGGGTTCGCGGTGCATGAGCAGATCAAAATGACCACGTAGCCGCTCAGTATCCTTTTTCTGCTGGAGCCTGTTCAAATACCTGCCGTGCTCCTCGGGTCGCCAATGCTTCAGGACATTATGCAGTGCAGGGAGAACACGAGGGGGGAGGAACGGCTGTTGGCGGTGAAGGGAGTGCAGCTGCCCTGCAAGGGTGCCGTCAAGGGGATCTTCCTCCCAGGCGTAGCGAAGGATTTGCTGCGCCAGTCGAAGAAAGAGGGATGCATCGGCCGGGGAGGAGGTGTTGAGAAGCCGGAGGCTCTCCTGGACAATATGCAACAGGTGCTGCTTGCCTGTGGAGCCGTGCAACAGCGGGATTTTGAGCGTTTTTGGCAGTGATTGCCAGGTGAAGTCGATCACATCGTTACCCCGGAGGTCATGGGAGGTGTTTGCAGTAGGCAGACTAAGTCATTGAGCGAAGAATTAGCACGTTTTGTGCCATAGTTAAGGGCGAACATTGCGCGGACAAAATTCTGGCGGAGGCTTGCCTATCGAGGCAATAATGCAGGAAGGCTGGTCATGGTGTCCCATTGAGGAACACCAGGAAACAGCATCAGGGCTGTGATTTTTTCCTGGCAAAGGCGAGCATCTTTGCCGCTTCCTGGAACTCGGGGTTGATCTGCAGGGCGTGGTCGGCTGTGGCTGCGGCTTTTTCCCATTGCTGCCAGTCCAGGTAGACCCGGCCCAGGTTGAAAAACAGGATCTCGTCCCTGGGGTCCTTCTCCAGCATCTCCCGGTAGCACTTTTCCGCCTCCTCGAAGCGGCCGGTCTTGCGCAGGGCCATGCCCAGGCGGTTGAGGATGTGCAGGGCGCCGGGGTCCTCCTCCAGGGCCAGCTTCAGATAGCGGATGGCCTCCAGAAAGAGCCCGGCCTTGAGGTAGCGTTCGGCAATGTCCACCTTGAGCGGGACGTCCTTGGCAAAGTCGAGGTTGAGCTGCTCGAAGATTGCGGCGGCCTGCTCGACTTCGTCGTGGTCGAGGTGGGCCTGGGCCTTTTCCAGCCGGATGCGCTTCTGCTTTTCAAGGTCTGCCAGCTGCTGCTGGGCCTGTTCGGTGACGGAGTGCTGCAGCTCCTCGAGGAGCTCCCGGGCCTGGGCGGCCAGGGCCTTTTCGTTGCCGGGTTCATAGCTGATGGCCACAGGGTAGAGCTGCTTCAGGGGCTCGTGAGCAGAGAAGTGGTAGACCGCGTCCTCGATCAGTTGCTGAAACTCCTGCTTCTCGTGGGGCATCAGGGAGGCGCGCAGATAGAGCTGCAGGGCTTCGTGAAAGGCCGTGGCCGCAGCTATGGCCTTGTCCTGCTTGAGCAGGCGCTTGATGCTGGTCAGCTTGGAGCGGATCTGGTTGAGCGCTTTGGTCATGGCGACCTCCGCCGTGGGCAAAGGTTTGGATGGTCTACTGCATCACGTGTTGCTCCACCATCTCCTTGAACCGGGTGAAGAAGTAGCGCGAGTCGTGCGGTCCCGGACCCGCTTCGGGGTGGTGCTGCACGGCCAGGATCGGTTTGGTCTTGTGCGCGAACCCTTCCAGGGTGTTGTCGTTCAGGTTGACATGGGTCTGCACCAGGGCATCGACCGTGGAGACATCCACGCAAAACCCGTGGTTCTGAGAGGAGATCTCGATTTTGCCGCTGGTCAGATCCTTGACCGGGTGGTTGCACCCGTGGTGGCCGAACTTGAGCTTGAAGCTCGGACCGCCCAGGGCCAGCCCCAGGAGTTGGTGTCCGAGGCAGATCCCGGCCGTGGGGTATGTCTCTATCAGCTGCGAGGCCACCTGCACGATCTCGGGCAGGGCGGCGGGGTCCCCGGGACCGTTGGACAGGAAGACGGCCTGGGGGGCTAGCTTGTCCACCTGGTCTGCGGTGAACCAGGAGGGCACGGCAAGCACGTCGAACCCGCCGTCGGTGAGCAGCCGCAGGATGTTCCTCTTGATGCCGTAGTCAAAGCAGACCACCCGGATGCCCCGGCCCGGCC
>CAZUBS010000257.1:0-3841 GCA_964618595.1 uncultured Desulfohalobiaceae bacterium | reverse complement strand
GATAATTGATCAGCTTGAGGATGTTCTGGCGCTCGGCCCTGATCAGCAGTGACAGGATGCGTTCCTGCAGCACCTCATCCATATCCTCGATCAGGTCGGCCCGGTCGTCGGGACTCATCTGGCTGATCAGCTTTGCCAGGGTCTCCCTGCTGAGCTGCCGCAGCACCTCCTTCTGAATTTCAAAGGGAGCGAACTCGAAAAACTCCAGGGCCTCCACCGGGCCGGCAACCTCGATGAACCTGGCCATTTCAGCAGGACCCAGCGGCTCCAGAAGCTCGGCCCAGTCCGCCGGGTGGATGTCCTTCTTGTTGTAAACGTCCACGAGTTCGTGAAGCGCGCCCTGCGTGACCAGTTGCTGGATGTGCTCTTTCTGAATGTCCTGATGGTTCTGCATGCCAGATTCCTCGCACGGGTGACTGAATGTCACGGTGCCGACCGCGATTCTTTGAAAAAAAATGGGGTGGTCAGGCTGACCACCCCATTGCTCTCAGCCAGAAAACGCTGTCCAGCTCATTCCTGATAGTCGAAATGACTGGAGTGCTTGATATTTCGGCCCCGACTTATGAAGACAACGTCCTCGGCTATGTTGGTGGCCAAATCGGCCACACGCTCCAGGTAGCTGGACACGGCAATGATGTTCACCCCGCGCCCGATGGTGCTCGCCTCGCAACCCATCTCATCGATGATGGTCTTGACGATCTTCTGGTTCAGGTCGTCCACCCGGGAGTCCATTTCCCTGATCCTCAGGGACAGGGCATCGTCCATGTTGTTGTAGGCGGTGATGACCTCCCCGAGCATTTCCCCAACGATCTCGGACATGGTCTTGACCATGTTCATGATCGGAAGCTCGGGCTTGAGGTTGATGAACAAGGTCTTCTCCGCGATGTTCGTGGACTGGTCACCGATCCTTTCCAGGGCCTCTGTGATATGGAAGCTGCCGATGATGAACCTGAGGTCCCGGGCCATGGGCTGCTCCAGGGCCAGGATCCGCAGGCAGAAGTCGTCGATCTCCACCTCCAGCCTGTTGATCTGCTTGTCTTCACGGATCACTTCCTCGGCCAGGTCGTCTTCGCGGTCGAAGAGCCCCCGCAGGGACTTGTGAAACGCACGCTCCACCAGAGCGAACATGTTCATGGTCTTGACTTTCAGCTTGTCCAGCTCGAGTTGAAAATGTCTGGTCATGTCTTCATGCTTTGGGTTGTACGTTCGATATGCCCCTTGGCGCCTTTCGCTTGCAAGCGTCCGCCGCAAGGTATCCGGCCAACATATGCTTTTCAAATTATGACGGTCAAGACGAACTTGTCCGCAGGACGGTGTTCCCTCGAATCGGACTTCCTTCCCGCCGTCCGGCCCCATGGTGTTCAGGGTCCGGGGGCCAGGTCCTTCTTGAGGGTGAAGGCGAAGCTCGAACCCTTGCCGTCCTCCCTGACCGGGCTTTCCACCCAGATCCGCCCCCCCAGGTTGCGCAGGATGTGCCGGCAGATGGCCAGTCCCAGCCCGGTTCCCGGGACTATGCCGTTGCGGTGCTTGTCCAGCCTATAAAAACGCTCGAAGACCCGCTCCTGGTCTTTTTTGGGCACTCCGGGCCCGCTGTCCGTGACCCTGATCAGCCACTCCGTTTCTGAGAAGGGCTCGGCCCCCACGTGTACGCTGCTGTTCTCGGGGCTGTACTTGACCGCGTTCTCCAGGAGGTTCCTGAGCACCTGCACCAGCTGGTCGTAATCGGCCCAGACCACGGGGTTGGCATGCCCGGTCTCGTCGACCAGCTCCACCCCTTTGTCCCGGGCCAGGGTGGAGCAGAACTTCCAGGCCGCATGCAGGGAGTTGCCGAGGCTTACCGACTGCAGGGAGATTGACACCTCGCTGGACTCGAGCTTGGCCAGCTGCAGCAGGTCGTCCAGCAGGTTGGACATGGTGTTGGCGTTCTTGATGACCACCTCCATGAAAGACCGGATCATGGAGGACTCCGCATTGGTGGCGTCGTGCAGGGTCTCGGCGTATCCCTTGATGGAGGTCAAGGGTGTCCGGAGCTCGTGCGACACATTGGCCACGAAGTCCTTGCGCACCCGCTCCAGGCGCTTGAGCTCGGTGATCTCGTGAAAAACGATGATCGCCCCCAGCTTGGAGTGGCGCTTTCCCAACGGAATGATGGTCACGTCGTAGAAACGATCGTCCTGGGTCTCCACCAGGATTTTTTCCGAATCAGGCATGTCCTGCGGCTGGGGAGCGATGATCCTTTCACAGCGCTCCTGCAGCTCGGGGCTGCGCACCACCTCGATGGGCTGCCTGCCCTCGACCTGGACGGGAATGTTGAAGATGCGGTGCATGGCCCGGTTGATGGATTTCACCGTTCCCCCGGCATCAAGGACCATGACCCCTTCCTGCATCCCGTTCAGGATGGCCTCGAACTGCTCCTTCTGGTCGGTGATGGTCTGAATGTGGGACTCGATGCTCTCGGCCATCTCATTGATGGATTTGGCCAGGGGTAGGATCTCCTTGGCCGGGTAAGACCGGATCCGGCGCGTGTACTCGCCCTTGCCGATGGCCTCGGCAGTCTCGACCATGGAGGAGATGTTGCGGCTGATCTGCCTGGCCAGAAACAGGCTGACCACTGCCGCAGCGGCCAGCAGCAGCAGGACCACGGAAACGTACCGCTTCTCCAGGCTTTTCAGCATCAGGGATATGCTGGACACCGGCTCTGCCAGGCGGAGATAGCCCGGAGGGATCCCGTTTTTTGCCGCCTGGGGGATTGCCGTATAGATGAAGTCGATGCGCAGCGTGTCACTGAACCTGATGCTGCTGCCCTGCCCCTCCTGCCTGGCCTGCACTATCTCAGGCCGGTCAGCGTGGTTCTCCATCTCCTGCACCGCTTCAAAGGGCAGGCTCGAATCCGCCAGCACCTCCCCACCCTCGGCAATATAGGTCAGCCTGACCTCCAGGCCCTGCCCGGTGTGCTTCAGCCACTCCTGCAGCCCGTAGGGTGATTCGATATCCGACTGCCTGTACTCCCGGGACACATAGTCGAGAAGAACCCCGGCCTCGTTCACTGCCTCACTGAGCACCTCGTGGCTCAGGACGTTCTTGAAGTAGACGTAGGGCCCGATCATGGCCAGGGTAAGGATCAGGATGAAGGCCCAGAGCAGGCGGCTCAAAAAGGAAAGGTTCATCGTTCCGCCTTGAGTCTGTACCCGACACCGCGCACGGTCTGCACCAGCTCGGCATAAGGGCCGAGCTTCTGGCGCAGACGGCGCACGTGCGTGTCCACTGTCCGCGCATACCCCTCGAACTGATAGCCCCAGACGTTGTTCAGCAGCTGGTCCCTGGTCTGGACCCTGCCCTTGGAGCCGATGAGCTCCGCCAGCAGCTTGAACTCCGTGGCCGTCAGATAGACCTCTGCATCGTCGATGAACACCCGGTGGGAGTCGAGCTCGACCCTGAGCTGGTCCTGCATCCAGACTGCCTCGGTTGTTTCGGTGCTCTCTGTCCTGCGAAGGACGGCCTTGACCCGCAGCACCAGCTCCCTGGGGCTGAACGGCTTGACCACGTAGTCGTCCGCCCCGAGTTCGAGTCCCACAATCCTGTCCACCTCCTCCCCCCTGGCCGTGAGCATGATCACGGGGATGCCCTTGGTCCGATCGTCCGACTTGACGGCCTTGCAGACGTCAAAGCCGTCCTTTCCGGGAAGCATGATGTCCAGGAGCACCAGGTCGGGCAGCTCCCTGCGGATCATGGACACGGCCTCGTTCCCCTCCAGGGCGGTGAGCACGGAATACCCGGCGCTCTCCAAGTTGAACCTGAGCAGGTTGAGGATGTCGACCTCGTCCTCGACGATGGCGATCGT
>CAZUBS010000256.1:0-3873 GCA_964618595.1 uncultured Desulfohalobiaceae bacterium | reverse complement strand
CTTCTCGGCCACACTCTTCTTGCCGTCGCGCATCAACCGGTTGACGAACTGGGTCACCAGGCGGCTTCGAAAACGCGGATCAGGCAGAATGTCTCGCTTGGGAATGGGTCCTTTCCGTGGCATATCCTCGACTCCTACAAATTATTTCGGCCGCTTGGCGCCGTACTTGGAACGACTCTGGCGGCGATCCTGCACGCCGGAGGTGTCCAGCGTACCGCGGACCACGGTATAGCGCACACCGGGCAGATCCTTGACCCGGCCGCCGCGGACCAGGGCAACCGAGTGCTCCTGCAGGTTGTGCCCTTCGCCGGGAATGTACGCGGTCACTTCCATGCTGTTGGTCAGCCGCACCCTGGCCACCTTGCGCAACGCCGAGTTGGGCTTCTTGGGCGTGGTGGTGTAGACCCGGACACAGACGCCCCGCCGTTGCGGGCATTCCTGCAGGGCGGCCCGCTTTTTGCGCTTTACCATATGGGTGCGCTGTTTTCTCACAAGCTGATTGATCGTGGGCATTCAAACCTCCATGGTCAGTCCACTGTTGCAAGCCGACCACCGCTAGTCGAATTGGCCGGCACTGTCAAGTGAGGAGCCCTTTGTCCCGGGTTCCTCACTGCAGATTGTCTTCCAGATAGGTCTCGTCCTCGACCTCCTCGAGGAACTTGTCCGGCCGCTCGGGCTGGCGCGGGACGTTGATCCCGGCGTTCATGTACGGCCGGTACCCTGTCCCTGCGGGAATGACCCGGCCCACGATCACGTTCTCCTTGAGCCCGCGCAGGTAATCCACCTTGGACTGAAGGGCCGCGTCCGTGAGCACCTTGGTGGTCTCCTGGAAGGAGGCGGCGGAAACGAACGACTCCGTCGTCAACGAGGCCTGGGTAATGCCGAGGACCAGGGGTTCGGCCATGGCAGGGGCCAGCCCTTCCGCGGCCGCCCTCTGGTTTTCGTCCATGAAGGTGAGCTTCTCGACCTGCTCGCCCACCAGGAAGCTGGTCTCTCCCGGGTCGAGGACCTGCACCTTCTTGAGCATCTGGCGCACGATGATCTCGATGTGCTTGTCGTTGATGCGCACCCCCTGGAAGCGGTACACGTCCTGGATTTCTTCCACCAGGTACTTGGCCAGAAACTTCTCGCCCTTGATCTTGAGGATGTCGTGCAGCTCGGGGTACCCCTCGGTCAGGGACTCTCCCGCTTCCACGAAGTCCCCTTCGTGCACGGTGATGTGCTTGCCCTTGGGGATCAGGTACTCCTTGGTGTCCCCGGTGTCCGGGGTGATGATGATCTTGCGCTTTCCCTTGGTGTCGGGGCCGTAGCTGACCACACCGTCGATCTCCGTGGTCACGGCCAGCTCCTTGGGCTTGCGCACCTCGAACAGCTCCGCCACCCGCGGCAGGCCGCCCACGATGTCCTTGGTCTTGGAGGTTTCGCGGGGCTTACGGGCGATGACGTCACCCGCCCGGACCTCCTGACCGTCACGGACCATGAGGATGGCTCCCACCGGCAGCTGGTACACGGCTTCGGTCTGGCTGCCAGGATGGCTCCTGACCACGTCGCTGCTGTCGGTGATGGAGATGCTCGGCCTGAAGTTGGTGGAGCGGTACTCGATGATGGTCAGCGTGGCCTTGTTGGTCGTCTCGTCCATCTTCTCCTGGTAGGTCCGCCCCTCGATGATGTCTGAGAAGCGGATCACCCCATCCACATCGGTGAAGAAAGGCTCGTTGAAGGGGTCCCACTCGGCCAGCAGGGTTCCCGGGTCGACCGCCTGGCCGTCCTGGACGAACAGTCTGGCCCCTGAGGGCAGGGTATACTTTTCGCGCTCCCGTCCCTGCTCGTCCACGATGCTGACCTGACCGCTCTTCCCCAGGACCATCATCTGCCCCTCGGTATTGGTCACGGTCTTGATCCGGGTCAGGGTCACCCTGCCCTTGTGCTGCGCATTGATGGAAGACTGCTCGATCTCCTTGGAGGCCGTGCCGCCGATGTGGAAGGTGCGCATGGTCAGCTGCGTCCCGGGCTCGCCGATGGACTGGGCCGCGATGATGCCGATGGACTCGCCAACGTTGACCATGTGCCCGCGGGCAAGGTCGCGGCCGTAACAGGTGGCGCAGACCCCCTGACGGCTCTGACAGCTGAGCACCGAACGGATGGTCACCGAGTTGATGCCCGCCCGGTCGATCAGCTCGGCGTAGCCCTCGTCGATCAGGGTGTTGGCCGGCACCAGGAGCTCGTCCGTGTCGGGGTCGTAGACGTCGAACATGGTCACCCGTCCCAGCACGCGTTCGCTCAGGTGCTCCTGGATCTCGCCGGCCTTGACGAAGTGGGCCACCTCCAGTCCGTCCACTGTGCCGCAGTCCTGCTCGCTGACGATCACGTCCTGCACCACGTCCACCAGGCGCCTGGTCAGGTAACCGGAGTTGGCCGTCTTCAGGGCGGTGTCGGCAAGCCCCTTGCGCGCGCCGTGGGTGGAGGTGAAGTACTCCAGAACGGTCAACCCCTCACGAAAGGAGGACCGGATGGGCGTCTCGATGATCTCGCCCGAGGGCTTGGCCATCAGACCGCGCATGCCGGAAAGCTGGCGCATCTGGTCCGGGTTGCCCCTGGAGCCGGAGTTGCTCATCATGAACAGCGGGTTGAAGCTCATGTCCACGGCTTCCCGGCCCGTCTTCGGGTCCGTGCGCACGTCCGTGGAGACCTCGCGCATCATCTCCTTGGCCACGTCGTTGGTGGCCTTGGTCCAGACGTCGACGATCTTGTTGTACTTCTCCGTCCTGGTGATGATGCCTTCGCGGTACTGGTTCTCGATCTCCTCCGCCTCCTCGACCGAGGACTTGAGGATGCCGCGCTTGCGGGCCGGGATCTCAAGATCCTTGACACCGATGGTCACCCCGCCCCGGGTGGCGTACTCATACCCCAGGTCCTTGAGCCGGTCGCAGAGGATGACCGTGGCCTTGGTGCCTGCCAGGCGGTAGGCGTCCCCCACCAGCTTGCGGATGGCCTTCTTGTCCAGGACCGTGTTCACCAGGGCAAAAGGAACTTCCCGGGGCATGATCTCCCCCACCAGGATGCGCCCGGGGGTGGAGTCCAGGAGGCTGCCGTCCACGCGCACCTTGATCTTGGCGTGCAGGCCGAGATACCCGGCGTCGTAGGCAGCAATGACCTCGCCGGGATCGGAGAAGAGCTTGCCCTCTCCCGGCTCGAAGGATCGCTCCACGGTCATGTAGTAGAGGCCCAGCACGATGTCCTGGCTGGGCACGATGACCGGCGAGCCGTTGGCCGGCGAGAGAATGTTGTTGGTGGACATCATGAGCACCCGGCTCTCCACACGCGCCTCTACCGAAAGGGGCACGTGCACCGCCATCTGGTCGCCGTCAAAGTCCGCGTTGTAGGCGCCGCAGACCAGGGGGTGGAGCTGGATGGCCTTGCCCTCCACCAGCAAGGGCTCAAAGGCCTGGATACCCAGGCGGTGCAGCGTGGGTGCACGGTTGAGCAGGATCGGGTACTCCCGGACCACTTCCTCCAGGATATCCCAGACCACCACGTCCTCTCGCTCCACCATCTTCTTGGCGCTCTTGATGGTGGAGGCGTGCCCCTGCTCTTCCAGTTTGGAATAGATGAAGGGCTTGAACAGCTCCAGGGCCATCTTCTTGGGCAGGCCGCACTGGTGCAGCTTCAACTCCGGCCCGGTCACGATGACCGAACGGCCCGAGAAGTCCACGCGCTTGCCGAGCAGGTTCTGGCGGAACCGGCCCTGCTTGCCCTTCAGCATGTCCGACAGCGACTTGAGCGGGCGCTTGTTGGTGCCGGTGATGACGCGGCCGCGGCGGCCGTTGTCGAACAGCGCGTCGACCGCTTCCTGCAGCATCCGCTTCTCGTTGC